>CAXGVD010000014.1:0-15568 GCA_964012695.1 uncultured Opitutia bacterium | reverse complement strand
GGGTGCTACGGAATCCTCCACGTCGGAAAGAGGCGGCAGGACGGGATCCGTGAGCGGGGGCAATTCACTGCCCTCCGGAGGAAGAGCAGGCAGGGCGGGCAGGGCGGGAACCGGGGTCGCCGCGCCGGGAGCCGGTGTGGCCGGCAAGGGGGGCAGGCCTGGCACCGCTTCGCCGAAGGGACTGGGCGGAAGAGTCGGAGGAGGGGGCGGCGCCTGCCCGAAGGTTGCGGCAGGTATGCATGTGAAAACGGAGAAAAGAGCGGCACGGGCGATGCCGTCCTTCCAGACCATTTGAGCGTACGAAGGAGTCATTGTACAGGCGCGTTGCAAAAATATGTCGAGAACGACAGGCAACGAAACCGGCAAAAGCCGCTTCCAACCCTATCATCCTACTTTCCGAACAAAGCACTTGAACACATTGACCCAGCTTGGGTCAACTGCCAATGCTTCACTCCTTCTGCTGTATACATGTGTCCCGCACGAGCTGCCTTGACCGGCAAACCTGCGTCAGCAGAGCGGAATTTTTCCTCTATGGGCTCTCCAGCGGAACGGCGGCCGGCAAGGACAGCCACTGCACTTGGAGTTCGCGAGGGTCCAGGGCTTGCTTCTGGAGGTGCAAGCGGGCACCTTCGAGGTCGATGGCCAGGATGCGGTAATCCCTGTCGTTGAGGCGAAAATCGGTTCCAGCCGCTTTGTGTCCAAATTCGATCCCTTGCCCAACAAAGGTCGCCTGATCGGACTCCACGCGTATCCTATACTGACCCGCGAATGTTTTCTGCATCAAGCTGTTGATTTCAAATTTTTTGTTCAAGGTGAAGTCCTTGAGCATTACGCGCCCGACGGGACGAATGCCCCCCGTCTCGGTGCGCACTTGCTGAACTAGGAAATGCTCAACCATGAGCAACTTTTGGGGGTCGTCCATGTTCGTGGGAATCAAACTGGGGCGTCCAGGTTCCCAAGCGGGGTTCAGCTTGTAAGGCTCGCGAAGGTTTATACGGTTCGACACGGGAGAGCCAGGGGCGTTCGATTGGTTGCCGTCGAGCAGGTAAGGAATCTCCCCCGCCCAGCTTCGTATGGTGAAGCGATAGGGCACCTGCTCGAAGGCGGCGAGGCGGGCGCCGAAGGGTTCCGGCGGCTTCACTGCCTTGGGCTTCTCGGGTAAGGTGGAAGTAATCACGCCTTTAATGACGTAAAGCACGGGGGGGGTGAAGAGGTCGTAAGGGGGGGCGTCTTCCGAGCGGGCGGTTGAGTTAGTTTCGTTTTTCCATTCGACTCGTCCGTCACCCTCGCGATTGGAGGCGAGAGCCCGATCATCGTAGGCAATCAGCTTGATGTCGCCGTAGGCACTATCTCCACTTTTAACCTCGTCGGTCGCCGCCAAAACGAGGGATGTCGAGGCGCGAAGGTGCTTAATTCGGGCGAAGGGCACGCTGACGGGCTCAGGCTTGTCCTCCATGCCAACTTGCATAGCGTGTGCCGTGCGGTTCCACCCTTGCTCCAATTGCTTTTGTCCGGCTTGCCTGAATTCGCCTGAGACGATGGTTCCATCCGTCAGCATGATTTCGATTGGTTCGTAGGACTCAGGCAGGCGGATGGCGGTCACGACGAAGGGGCCGTTGAAGTTCTCGGGCTCGGCTCCCGAAATGACGATTTCGTCCCCCGGCATGAGTCCGTGGGGAGTGAGCGTTTCTAGCGTGATGGTTCCATCCTTCTCGCTATGCAGGGTAAGGTCGGAACCGCCGCCGCCACCGCCTCCGCCGCCGCCCGTTCCCTCGGTATCCTCAGAGGAACCCAAAAGGAAAAATATCCCAAGCAACACCGCCGCTCCTCCCAGCAGGAGCTTTTCGTAATGGGCGGTGAAGACCTTTTTCATTTCTTTGCTTGGCGCGGGATGGACAAATCACCGGATGAATGCCGACGGCTGTTCGGAGGAACCCGAAAGACGCAGGTACTCCTTTAGGGCCGACTCGTTTTCCTCAGTGGGGCCATTGGTCGGGTATTGCTTCTTCAAGAAATCCTTCACCCGCTTGTCGATGTTTGGCTCTACCCCGTCCGTCTCCAAGCCCAACCCAAGGGAGTGCAGAACGAGGGGCTCCTCACGACTCAAGCGAGCGAGCAAATCAAAGTCCAAATGAACGGCAAGGACGTACTCTACCAAAACCGTGAACTCGGAGTTCACGTCTTGGATGATGGGCAGGTGCTCGGTTTCGCCAGAACCAGGATCGTCGAACAGTGAGGGTCCGCTTGAAAAACCTCCTTCGTCCTTCTCTGCCCGCGCCACCTTGACATCCCGAATCAAGAAGGGGCGATGCAAATTCGCCAAAAAGGCCCGCAAGGCCCGAGTCCGACCAAGAAAAGACACCTCGAAGGCGTAGGTGTCGATCTTGCCTTGCCGCTTGACGAACAACTCTCGGAGGGCCTCTGCGGAGATGGCTTCCGCTCCTATCCGTCCGCTGTCCTTCTCGCCCACAGGCTCGCGACGCAGGCCGAGAAACTCGAGCGGTCCGGCGGATTCGTCGTCCTTGGCGTGGGAGGTGATAAGTGCGTCCAGTAAGTCCTCGAGGATGAGCTTTTGCATCAACAGGCGTCGGGCCTCTTCGTCCGAGATGGTCGGCCACGACTTTTCATAGCCGGAAAAGCCGAAGCCTTCCTTTTCCTCGCTTTCGAGACCGCCGCCAGGTGGAAAGAAGCCCGGTGCTTCTTCGGAGGCGGTGGTTCCAGCCCCTTTGATCACGATGCCGCCTTCCGTGGTCTTTTCCCGGTAGTCGTCGAGAAATGCCGTTATGGCTCGGTTCACGTCGTCGGGGGTCTTGTCAGCCACTTCGTCGGCCAAGTCCTTACCTCCGCGGATTTTTTTCCATGCCGCCAATTCCTCCGCCCGGCCCTCGAACAGGGCGGCGACGTCCTCGCGGGCGCGCTCAAGATTGTCACCAATCCATTGGTAGCCGGCACGCTCCCGCCTCACTTGCTCCACACCCCCTTCTGCGGTCTTGATTTCCCCCCTTATCGCTTCCAGGTCCGCCTTCTTCCCGCAGGAAACGAACCACAAGGCGCAAAACCCAGCAAAGGCCAGAAAAAGTACGGACAAAAAGCCAACATTATCTTTGAAGAAGGATTTCATCACTCGTCGGCGTCTTCTGCTTCGTTTTCGCCCCAAGAACCTTCCTCTTTCAAGAGGATTTCATAGTGGAAATGGGTGTAGAAGCGATTATAGAGATCGCCCTTCTTTTCCATGGCGAAATCGTTCGTCAAAATTCTGTCCACGAAGGCACATCGGTTCAGATTCTCCGTCAGGGTTTTTTGTCGGTCGATGCTCAAGTCCCGGAGGCGAGCTCTTTCTGGCTTGCCACCCCCCCCCTCTGAATCGGTCTCGCGCACGAGAAAACGTCCGTTGAAGACCAACACTCTACGAACGGATGTCGGGACCGCCTGTTCGCCCCTTCTCGGAGGCCTGCCCGACCCTGCGGCTCCTCCTGGCTTGGGTCGCTCGACATACAACTCGTCCAACCAAACTTCGCCCAATTTATCGCTGAAGATTTGCCGCTGCAAGTCCGGCAGGATCCGCCGCCAGTCACCCAGCTTCTCCCTCGCTTCTCGGAGTGGTTTCAAGTCCTCCTGCACGGAGCGAGCGAAGCGGTCCAGAGACAGGTAATCCGACAGGTTTTTTTCCTGTTCGCTCACCTCGTTCCGGCGAGCAGAAGCCTCGCCCCGCAACTCTTCGAGCCTGCCGGACGCCTCCTCGATCGAGCTCAGGGTGCCCAACATGCCCGGTAAAGGCGTCAAGGCCGCCAGACCCGCAGCCGCAGCAATCCACCAACGCTTCTTGCGAAAAGCCATCTGGGCCAACTTGCTCTTGGGCAGCAAATTGATGCCGCGGTATGTCGCTGCTGTCGCGTCGTCCGCAAAAAGCCGGCAAGCCTCCCCTACCACTTCGCTCAGGATGAAGGGCAGTTGCGGAAGGATGGCGGGGTCCACACCCGAACCGATTTGTACCGAACGCATGGGGTCGAAGTAATCCACCGCCAAAACCTGCTTCTCACTGAGGTATTCGGGCAAGCCCGGCAGGAGGGCACCTTGTCCGCATAAAAAAATCCGAGTCGGCGACTTTCCTTTCTTCAACCGCTTGTAGGTCACCACCGAGCGCGTCACTTCTTGGCTCAAGCGAGCCTTGAACTGTTCGGCATTCTTCTCCAGGACCTGCACAGCAGGGTCGTCAGCCGAGTAAGCCACCTCCCCTGTAAAATAAGTCTTCTTCAACTCCTCCGCCTTGGAGAAGGGCACGCCCAAACTGTCGGACACGTGCTGGCTCAAGGAGTTGCCCCCGAGCGCGATGTTGCGGATGAGAAAACCCTCTGGGTTAATGAACAGCAGGTTCGTCGATTTGGCCCCCACATTAATAACCAACGTCTCCTCCCCCTCCATCCCGATATGGGAGTGACGCAGGGCGTTAAAATCCAAAATGGACGCCGCGCTAAGTTCCACGGGATTGAGCCCCGCGCCATCCACCATTTCACAAAACGATTCGGCCACGGCTGGCTTCACCGCTATGGCTAGCACCTCCTGTTCCACCCCGTCGTCTTCGACCACTTGGTAGTCCCAAATCAACTCCGACAAGAGATAGGGCATCTTGTTCTGAAGCTCGTGCTTCACGATTTGGCGCCGCTTGTCCGGCTCGACGTGCGGAGCCCGAATCGTCTTAGTCAGCAAGAGGTTGCCGGGCAGGATGAAATACGCCTCTCCCTTCAAGCCTTTGATTCGTCCGCAAAGGCCTTTCAAGCCCTCACCCAAGGCGGCGAGCCACTGGTTCTCGTCGGAATAGTCGTACTGCAACACCTCCACGGCGGCGGATTCCAGCGTCATGCCTCCGTCGCCCGCAGAGGAAAACACGCTGGCGGAAACATGGCTAACGCCACAGTTCACGATGGTTTTGCGGACGGGCTTCACGGAAATACTATCGCCCAAAGGGCCTAGCAAGGGCAAGCGCGGAAGGAAAAACGAGGCCTACAGGCCGGGCGTGGATTCCCGTATTCGCAAAGGCGGAGCACCTTCCAGGTAGGCAGGGCTCACCCAGTGGGCCGGCACCATCAGTCCCTTAGTCTTGGTCACGCCTTCCGTGCTGAATTTCTTGAAGCTTTCCAGTACTGACGCCTGCTTGTAATTGCCGAACTTTACCGGATCTTTAAGCTCGAACGGCACGCCTCCGGAGGTGATGCTCACCACATAGCCTTTGGGTCGCTGCACGGAGGACAAATAACCGTCGCGGTCAGCCAGAGTCGCGGGTAACAGAAAGCTAACCCTGTACAAAGTCGACCCCACCTTGACCGTCGGGATTTCGACCTCCGCCCCGTAGTAGTCGTAGGTGTCCGGCTCCGCGAACTGCTTGCGCTCGCGTCGCAACTTCGCCTCCCGAGCCTTGTTGTGGTAGCAAAGCTGCAGGCCCAGCTTGAGATCGTCGACATACTGGTCGTTCAAGGCGCCTTGCGGGTTGGGATGTCTGCGCGCCGTAAAACTAACGGTCGCCTGCAACCACTTGCCTTGCGCCTTCACGTCCACGGACTTTAGCTGGATGAATTCGTCAGGAACTGCCGCCAGCGGAAACGCCGTCAAAAAGGCCAAAAGGGGAAACAAAACTTGTCGGGCATAGCTTTTCATTACCGGCTTGTAGGACCCGCCAAGTCAAAATACAACTTGATTTTTCGGCGGCGGGTTCGGTCTTCACAGAGCCGAACCTCTCCCCTCTCTCCATGCCTTCCTCTTCATGAAACCATTCCGCATCTCCACGCTCGTCTTTCTCAAGGGCACCGACGACCGCCTCCTTCTACTGCGCCGAAGTAAAAGCCCCAATCTGAACAAGTGGAGCCCCATAGGCGGCAAGCTTGACTTCGCTGTCGGCGAATCCCCCTACGAGTGCGCCATGCGCGAAACCCTAGAAGAGACCGGTCACGAAGTGCGAGAAGAAGACCTCCGTCTCTTCGGCTACGTCTCCGAAAAAAGTTACGAGGGTTCTGGCCACTGGCTCATGTTTCTGTTCGACTGCCTCGCCCCAATCTTCTCGCTTCCCCCCGACGGAAACGAGGGCTCGTTCGCCTTTTTCGACAGGAGCGAAATCGATTCGCTTCCAATTCCTCCCTCCGACCACCTCCTGATATGGCCCCTGTACGACAAGCGCATGGAAGGCTTCCATGCTCTGCGGGCGGATTGCTCCGGTGACGGCAATCCCAAGATTAAGGTTGAAGCCTAGCCCGTCTGCCGGCAGTATTGCGAGTCCTTTTCCGTCCGCCCCGAAACGGATTGACTCCCGACACGCCTCGTGACCATGGAAAGCATTTACCACGATACCGTTCTCGACGTTCCAGCCTCCGCCACCGAAGGTAAACCTTCAGAGAACGCAGAAGAGGCCACAAGCCTCAAACAAGAACTCTCCCCACCTCCCCTTCCTTTGGAATCAGAAACCGCCGCGAAAATTCATAACGAAAAATCCACCCCTCTCAAAGAACCTCCGCTCGAAACAGGCCTCCAGCACAAAGTGCCAAAACCCAAAGCGGAAACACCGACCGACGCAGGCGCCGCAGCCGCCAAGGACTTTTCCCAACACCCCGCCAACGCCCACCTCTCCGCCGAAGAAAAAATCGCCCTCTTCGAGCAAATGGTCCGCATCCGGCGCTTTGAAGAGCGCTCCCTCCGGGCCTACCAGCAAGGCCACATCGGCGGCTTTCTTCACCTGTACATCGGCCAAGAGGCCGTTGCCGTGGGCGCTGTCTCCGTCATGGGGGAGGACGACCACGTCATCACCGCCTACCGCGACCACGGCCACGCGCTTGCCGTCGGCATGAACATGGACGAGTGCATGGCCGAACTCTACGGCAAACGCACTGGTTGCTCCAAGGGCAAAGGCGGCTCCATGCATTTCTTCGCCCCAGACAAGAATTACTGGGGCGGCCACGGCATCGTAGCCGGCCAAACCCCCCTCGGCCTCGGAATCGCATACGCACTCAAATTCAAAAAGCTCAAAGGCGCCTGCCTCTGCTTCATGGGCGACGGCGCCACCAACCAAGGCTCCTTTTACGAGTCCCTCAACCTCGCCGCCCTGTGGAACATACCCGTCGTCTACATCATCGAAAACAACGGTTACTCCATGGGCACCGCCGAAGGCAGGCATTCCGCCGGAGAACCTCTGGCCCGACGAGCCGAGTCCTTCGACATTGACTGGAACGTTTCCGAAGGGCACGACCTCTATGAGGTGCGGGCCAACATCCAAGAGGCTCTCCTGCGAGCCCACGAACAATCCCGACCCTCCCTCCTCGAAATCATGACCTACCGCTACCGAGGACATTCAGTGGCAGACCCCGACCAAACTTATCGGACCAAGGAAGAAATAGACCTATATAAACAAGAAAAAGACCCCATCAACCTTTTCAAAAACACCCTTGTGCAGGAAAAAATCCTCACAGAAGAAAAAATCAAAGAAATCGACAAGGGGGCCAAGGACGAAGCCGAAGCCTCCGCAAAATTCGCGGATGCCAGTCCTTATCCCGCTCCAGCCGAAATAATAGAAGACGTCTACTGGGAGGAAGACAACCCCGAACAAAAAATCTCCCGCGGCACGGCCTTTTTCGAGCTGCCCCCAATATAACGGTTCTTTTTCTTTATCCGAACTCTTCCTTTTCGCTCGCGACCTTTTGCACCTTTCGTCATGTCCTCAATAACTTACCGCGAAGCCATAAACCAAGCGCTCTGCGAAGAAATCGAGCACGACGAAAACGTCGTCCTCATGGGCGAAGAAGTCGCCCAATTCAATGGTCCCTACAAAGTCACAGAAGGCATGCTTGAAAAGTACGGTCCCGACCGCATCGTGGATACACCCATCAGCGAAGCCGCCTTCTCCGGCCTTGCGGTGGGCGCCGCCATGATGGGCGTGCGCCCAGTCGTAGAGTTCATGTTCTGGAGCTTCTCCTACGTCGCCTTCGACCAAGTCTTCAACAACGCCGCCAGCGTCCGCTACATGTCAGGCGGACTTCTGAATGTACCCGTCGTCTTCCGCGGCCCCGCCAACGGCGGCACCAACGTGGGCGCCACCCACTCCCACGCCCCGGAAAACTTCGTCGCCCACACCCCTGGACTCAAGGTTTGCTGTCCCGCCTCCCCCGCCGACGCCAAAGGACTCATGAAGGCCGCGATTCGGGATAATGATCCCGTATGCGTCATGGAGAACACCATTCTATACAACATGGCAGGCGACGTTCCCGACGACGCCGACCACCTCGTTCCCCTCGGCTCTGCAAACGTCGTCCAGCCGGGAGACGACCTCTCCTTCATCGCTCACGGCGCCGCGGTGCACACCGCCATGAAGGCCGCCGAAATCCTTTACGACGAGTACGAGGTGAATGCCGAAGTCCTCGACCTCCGCTCCATCCGCCCGCTCGACGTGGACGCCATTCTCCAGTCCGTCCGCAAAACCAACCGCGTCGTGCTCGTGGAAGAAAACAAGCCTTTCTGCGGCGTGGACGCCCAAATCTCTCACCTAATCCAAGACCAAGCCTTCGACTACTTGGACGCCCCCGTCAAGCGCGTCTCAGCGATCGACGCCCCGCAAATATACAGCAAACCGATGGAGAACGTTCAAATTCCCGACGCCCAGCGCGTCGTCAAGACCACCCTCGAAATCCTTTGATCCCTCTCCTCCCCTCAAAGCCTCTCCAGAACATGGCCAGCATAATCGACATGCCGAAGCTGAGCGACACCATGACCGTTGGCACGGTCGTGAAGTGGCTCAAAAACGAAGGGGAGGAAGTCTCCAACGGCGACGTTCTCGCTGAAGTGGAGACCGACAAGGCCACCATGGAGCTCGAGTGTTTCGACGATGGCACATTGCTCAAAATATATGTCCCGGCGGGCAGTGAAGCGCCGATAGGTGGCCCTCTCGCCGCCGTGGGCGAACCGGGTGAAAAGGCCCCCGACCTCGGTGGAGGCAATGCCGCCCCGTCGGAAAAGGAAAAGCCCGCCCCAACCGAAGAACCCGCCGAAGACGCTCCGGTTCCGAAGCCTGCCCCAGCCCAAACCGAACCCGCAGCACCGGCCGCAACAAGCACTCCCGGTACCTCCGCAGGCCGCATCGCCGCATCGCCGCTGGCCAAAAAAATCGCCGCCGAAAAAGGCCTCGCCCTCGAAGCTATAACGGGCTCCGGACCTGGCGGCCGCATTCTCAAGGCGGATGTTTTGGCGGCGGCGGAAAAACCCGCTGCCGTGCTAGCTCCTACCGAACCCGTCTCTCAAGCGGCTACTTCTAGCTCCTCCTCCTCCTCCGCCCCATCGGCCCTAGAGGACAAGACCCTGCCCGTATCCAACATGCGGGCCGTCATCGCCAAGCGCCTGCTGGAATCGAAGACCCAAATACCGCACTTCTACCTGCAAAACGAAGTGGACGCCGGCCCCCTCATGGACGCACGGGCCGCCATCAACAAGAAGTACGCCGACCTCCCGCCCGATCAAGGCGGCTACAAGGTGACGGTTAACGACCTCATCCTCAAGGCCTGCGCCGCCGCCATCCTGCGCGTGCCTGAAATTAATGCATCTTGGGGCGGGGATCACGTGCAATTGCACGGGCACGCCCATGTCGCCTTTGGCGTGGCCATCGAGGACGGACTCGTCACTCCGGTCATACGTAAAGCCGAAACGCTGGACCTCCGTGCCTTATCCGACGAGGCCAAAAGCCTCATCGCCAAGGCCCGGACTAAAAAGCTGACCCCGTACGAAATGACGGGCTCCACCTTCACCGTCACCAACCTTGGCATGTACGGCATCGATTTCTTCAGCGGCATCATCAACCCGCCAAACGCCGCCATCCTTTCCGTAGGCGCCACCGTTAACAAAGCTGTAGTGGACGAAGAAGGGGATGTCGCGCCGGGCCGCCGCATGGTGCTGGGCCTGAGTTGCGACCACCGCGTCGTAGACGGTGCCGTTGGCGCCTCCTACCTCCAAGCCCTCGCTGAAATTCTCGAAAGCCCCGTGCTCATGCTGGTGTGAGAGAAAGTGGCAGAGGCAGTTTGCCTGCAAGCAAGTAAGATCTTAAGCGAGACATCTCTACCACTACTTTTCCTCCGGCTCCGCAGCTTCGGCTTTCTTTTTCTCGTTCTCGCCTGGCGATGTTTTTCCGTCCTTCGTTTCGTCGGCGGGTCCGCCGTCGTGCTTTTTCCTTTTTTCCGCGACTTCGGGATGGGGAACGCCCCCTCTTTCATGAGCGTCCGCGCGTATCCATTTGGCAAGGGCTTCTAACTCTCCGCCCACCTTCTTTTTCACACCCTCAAGAGCGTCCCGTCCAGGAACGATTTCTTGACCGTACATGTAAAACTTGACCTTGGGCTCGGTCCCGCTGACCCGAACAGCCACTTTGTAGTCGTTTTCCAGTTCGAACATGAAGAAGTTCTCGGTGGGCACGGGCTTTTCATCTTCGTCCAAATAGCCAGGTTTGCTGAAGTCCTTGGTTTTTCGTACGGCTATTCCGTTGATTTTTTCGGGGGTGTTTTCCGAGAAGGAATCGATGATTTTTTGGATAATTGCTAAGCCTTCCGCACCTTCGAAATAAAGGTTCTCCATTTTTTCGGTGTAATAGCCGTATTTCAGATAGAGGTCGTCCAAAAACCTTAAAGGGTTCACATTAATGGAGTTGAGGTGCGAAAGCAGTTCAGCGAAGGCGAGGGCAGCGGCGTTTCCGTCTTTGTCCCGGACGACATCGAGGGGAAGGTAGCCGTAGCTTTCCTCGGCAGCGAGGACGGTAAGGGTGGAGTAGCGCAGAAGAATTTCAGCCCGAGTGTTGAAGTGGGTTTCGTCGTAGTCCCAGGAGATGCCTTCCTTTTCCCTTAGTTCGAGGGTGGCAATGTCTTCGTACTCGCCCAACTTCTCCGCCATCCACTTGAAGCCGGTGAGGGTGTTCACGCAGCGGATACCGTGGCGGGCGGCGATTTCGTCGAGCATGGGAGTAGTAACATAGGTTTTGAGGAGGACGGCGTTGGGAGAGCCTGCGTCGGGCAGGATACCGAGCCGCTTCATTTTGCTTATGCGGTATTCGGCAAGAAGGCAGCCGATTTGGTTGCCCGTGAGGCATTCGTAGCGCCCCTTTCCGTCGAAGACGGCCACGCCGATGCGGTCGCAGTCGGGGTCGCTGGCCATGACGGCGGCCGCTTTGGTCTTGCGGGCCACGGCTATGCCTTGACGCAGGGCTTCGGCGTTTTCGGGGTTGGGAGACTTGACGGTGGAGAAGTTGGGGTCGGGCTTACTTTGAGCGTCCACGGAGGCGACTTCAACATCGTGACTCCAGAGCGCGGGTATGGCGGCGATGCCACCCGTGCCGTGTATCGGGGTGAAGACGATTTTCGGTGCATGTAGGCGCATGACATCGGGATCCAGGACGGCGTCTTCGAGTTGAGCCCGGTAAGCGAGGTCGTCCGCCATGGGCAAGACATTGAAGCTTGGCTTGGCGGCACGTTTCTTCACGAAGGCGACGGCCTCGGCAAGGCCAGTTTCTTCGTACCTTTTCACGACGGCTTCGGCGTGGGCGGGCACGATTTGTGCGCCGTCAGCAAAGTAGGCCTTGAAACCGTTGTCGTGCGGGGGGTTGTGGCTAGCGGTGACGACAATGCCCGCATGGGCGTAGCGGTGGCGGACGGCGAAGCTAAGCTGGGGCGTGGAGCGGGGACCGTCGAAGACCATGGCGTAGCCGCCCAGCTCCTCCCAAGTGGAGGCGGCGAGTTCACAGAAGCGGCGGGAGAAGTGCCGGACGTCGTGGGCCACGACGAGGCGGGGGACGGCGAGGATACCTTCGGCCGCCATCCATGCCTTGAGGTGGCCGAAGAGGGCGATGGTTGCACGGGTGAGGGTGTAGTCGTTGAGGGTATTGGAGCCGGCGGCGGGGTGGTCGGGAGTGGCACCGGCTTTGGCGTTTCCGCGTTCGGCGTTGGCTTGGACGCGCCCGATCGTGCGGCCCCTCATGCCCCCCGTGCCGAATACGAGGTCCTTGTGGAAGCGGTCGTTAAGTTCGGTCCATTCGCCATCGCCGACGAGTTGGACGATGGACTTGCCCACCCACTTGGGCATGCCTTCGGCTTGGAGCCATTCCCGCAGGTTTTGGCCGGTAGTTTGCAGGAGATCGCCGGCGGCGAGGGCACCGTCGATTGATTTGGTGAGTTGTTCGTCCATGAAGGGAAAGCTGTTTCGAGGTTGAGCGGAGCGAGGGCGCGGCGGAAAATAAAGGAGGGCTTAGGTAGGGCCGAAGGAGGCCGGGGTCAAGCGCGGGTGGGCGGGTTTTCTTCGGACGGGCACTTTTCGGAAAGGTGTTCTGCGGAAAGGACGAGGCGGTCCGTCCACGCGAAGTCAGCGGGGAGGCGCGGGAGGTTTTGGCGCAGGTGGGCGGCGGAGACGGCGAAGCTGGGGGCGATTTCGATTTCGATGTTCTCGGGGAGGTTCAAAACGCCCGCGCGACGCAGCCATTCTTGGGCTCGGGCGAATTGGAGACGATGGGAGGAGCCGGGAGAGTCTACGCCTTCGGCGTTTTTTATCGGAGCGAATTCCTCCGCTCGGGCGGTTTCGAGCACGAAGGGGTTGTTGGCAAAGGGCAAGGCGTCGAAGACGAAAGTTTCGAGCTTCAAGGCGTTGGGGAGGTCGGGAACGAGTAGCTTGCCGGCGGCATCGAGGTGAGGAACTTTCTTCCGGGCTCCGTGATAGGGAAGCCGGCAAGAGGGGTCCGTGCCGCCGCCAACCTCGTCAACGAAGCTTCGGTTGATGATGTGAATGGCGATGCTTCCGGCTTCGAAGCGGAGGTTGCCGGCGGGATCTCGGGCGTCGGCCAATTCGTCGGGCAGGTCGCTGTACTCCAGCACACAGAGGCGGTTGTCCCGGCGGCAGAAGACACCGACTTTTTCGCGTGGTTCAGTTTTGCGGACGGCTTTGGAGGACATGTCCGACTTATTCTTGATATGAAAGCCGATGAAAGCGGGGTCCAGACAATGGACGAGAGGGTTGTCCACTTGAAAGTAGCTGATGGCGTCTATGCCTTCGTCCCTCATCGTTCGGGTGGCCCCGGAGGAGACGAGGGCCTTGAGGGAGCCTCCATGCCCGTTCGGGCTCATGGCCATACGCGAGGGCGTTTCGAGGAGGATCGCACCAGCCTCGCTCAGCACGGGCATCATGCCTTGACGGAAAAAAATCACGCGCTCAGGAAAAAGGCCGAAGTGTTGGTGACGCTTGAAAAAGGAACGGGTCGACTCGTGGTTGGTTTCACTTGTCATTAGGAACCAGTGAATGGGGCGGCCATAGCGGCGTTCGGACGCACGGATTGCCTCGGCAAAAAGCCGGAAGAGGGGTTTTTGGCTGATAGGGGTGGCGGGGTATTCGCCCTTGGGGCCAGCGTAGCCCAAGCGGGTGCCCTGCCCTCCCGCCACAGTGAAAGCCGCCACTTTGCCGTCAGCAAGAGCGGTTTCCCCAGCGGTGCAGGCTTCCCGCCATTCGTTCGGCTCCAGACCCGGCACGGGAAGAGGGGTGAAGGGTGCGGGAGTGAGTTCGGCCGCGGCCATTACGGCGGCGGGCTGGTTCGCGTCGGCCCAGGCAAGCTTCGCTTCATCGAGATCTAAGCGGGAGGCTTGGGCGAGCAATTCGCCTCGCTCAGCTTTGTTGAGGTTGGGCCAAAAGCGAAACACTGCGCCTTGGTTCGCTTCCTCGAAACGGCGGCGGATTTCCTCGGGCGATTCGCCAGCCTCTTCTTCCGTCATGGTTCCGAGGTTTCCGGAGCGGTTCCGTTATCTTCGGGAAAGCGATAGTTGAGCTCGCCCGGCTCGCCAAAACCCAATTCGCGCCTCACCACCATGTCTTGGTACTCTGGATGACGCAGGCGTTCGAGGTGGTCGCCGATTTCCTTCATTTCGGCTCGAAGTTCCTTGATTTCGTTTTCCAAGGTTGCCTCGCGCGTCTTCCAATGCTCCCACTCCTTGTGAGCGTCGTTCAACTGCAAGCCCAAGTAAACGACGGCGGCCAATCCTCCAGCCACGAATATCCCAAATACGATTCGCACAGTCGTCTCAGATATTCGCAGCAGTCGCCGGGGTAAAGCCAAATTAGCCACCCGCGATTCACACTAAGTTCGGTTCAGTTGGGAACGTAGACATCGTGCAGTCGCAGGAGCCCCTGCAACATGCCTCCGTCTTCCGAGGTAACCGGCAACACTGCGATTTGCGAGTCCCGCTCCTCCATCAGCCGCAAAGCGGCGCCTACGGGTGCGGAGGGATGAATGGTGACCGGATTGCGTGTCATGATAGCTTCCGCACGAAGGGCCCACACGTCTTCGCTTCCGCTCAGGGCGCGACGGAGATCCCCGTCGGTCACGATTCCGAGAAAGGTTTCCTCTCGCATAACGCAGGCCGCTCCGAGCGGACGCTCCGTCATAGCGATGACCAACTGGCGCAAGCCCGCGTCCTCTCCGCAAAGGGCGACTTCCTCCAACGGGTGCATGACCTCACCAACCGTCATACCCCAGTTACGGCCAAGCTGCCCCCCCGGATGACTGCCCGCGTAGTCCTCTTCCGTGAAACTGCGTAGCCGCATCAGGCCAGAGGCCAAGGCGTCCCCCAAAGCGGCCGTTACCACGAAACTGGCGGTGGGCACGATGCCAAGAGGATCCGCTTCCGTGAGTACGGACGCATCCAGAGCCACATCCACCTCCTTGCCAAGTGGGCCGTCCACGTTTCCCAAAAGCCCGACGATGGAAGAGCCGCGATTCCGCAACATCGGCGCCAAGGCCACCAGCTCGCTCGTCGTTCCGCTATTGGACAAGAACACCGTAGGGTCTCCGGGTTGGTACACCCCGAGGTCCCCGTGTACCGCCTCCGAAGCGTGCATGAACACGGAGGGCGAACCTGTGCTGCAGAAAGTTGCCGCTATCTTGCGGCCAACATGCCCAGATTTACCCAACCCGGTAACGACGATTTTTCCATCTGGTTTGTCTAGGGCCTCCAACGCCCGGACAAAGGCCCCGTCCAGGCGTTCGCCCGCCAAACGTAGGGCGTCTGCCTCGGTCGTCAGTACGCCGCGCGCATCCTTTACCTCTTGGTTCGTTTCGCCGTTCTCACTCAAAATCGCTAACTTGCACTATCGCTGAAAATCCGCGCGGTCAAGAACGAGAGATTGCGTCCGTCGTCAGACTCTTCTTTTTCCCGCCTTTTCTTTTTTCGTTCACCAAAAATCAGCCTCGCATGGAAGCGAGGTGCTCACGCGCCTCTTCCAGCGGCAAAGTGTTGAAAACTTCATCGCAAGCCAGCATCCCCTTACGGGCCACATTCGTGCCGGCCTCCACGAAATCGTAATGGGCCGTCGCGTGGGCATCGGGATTGATGCAGGCCAAAACTCCTTTATCCGCCGCTTTTCTCCAGTGCCGCCAGTCCATGTCCAGCCGCCGTGGGTTGGCGTTGATTTCGATAATTTTCCCGTGCGCCGCGGCGGCATCTACGATTTTCTCCACATTCACCCGGTAAGGCTCCCGCTTCAGCAGGAGCCGACCCGTCAGGTGGCCGACCATCGTGACGCA
>CAXGVD010000013.1:0-15576 GCA_964012695.1 uncultured Opitutia bacterium | reverse complement strand
GACCCTCAGCGGAGATTCCAGCACCAAGCCGATGGCGTAAGAGAGGTAGACAGGGCGAAGAGCAAAGATAGTTTTGGTGGCCAGGCCGCCCGTGATCACTGTGTGCATGGGTTATGACGGCTTTATTTACCTTTCCCCGAGGGTCCAAATAGAAATTCCCTGCGGGGCAATAAAGACCCTCGGGTCTAACGACTAATATTTTTTCTAGCACTTTCTATATTATTAAACATGCAATCAGGCCGATAACAAATCGATGCAGGCAAATCTTCAATTGTGCCACTCAAGCTTTGATTTTCTGATACCGGCCTACTGGGAGAGCATCATTCCGACAAACATGAGGATGCAGTCCAAAGATTACCGTGAATTGAGCAGGTTCTATTGACCAAAGCCAGCCTGCAAGGATGGCAAAGGCGGCTTCAAGATTAAGGACAATGGCCGCCCGACTAGGGTCAACGTGCTTCTGGGCTACGATCTGTAAAGTGTAGGGAACCTCCTACCCCCTACCGAGAGGAACCTGGCGAAGAGGATCGCTTAAAAAGCTGTAAGCTGGACTGCCGGATCCGCCTGCTCCTATGTGGTTCCAATCCGCATCTTCACGTTCAAGAAGGGAATGAGTCTCTACTGCCGTGTTTACCTGACTGCGGGCAGCATGAAGGAGATTGAGACCCGCATAACCTTGCTTGGGCGGGGACGCTAGCCTCGGGCGTCCCGCAGGTTTTTCACGCCGGAGCTTTATTTGTCGACTTTGGGTTCGTCGTCCTCGGTGGTTTCTTCGGGTGCTAAGTCGGTTACGTCCTGCGTAGGTTCGTTTTCCTCCGGCGCCTCTGTCTCCGCGGAGACCGAAGCTTCTTGCTCGGCTTCCGCGCTCGCTTCGACGGAAGGAGTTTCGGCTTCAGCAGCGGAACCTTCCTCTGTTTCGCCTTCCTCGCCTTCTTCTTCGTCCTCCTGCATTTGGACGACTCGGGACACGGCGAATAGCTTGTCTCCCTTGGCTAGGTCGATCAGCTTGACGCCTTTGGTGCCTCTGGAGGTTTCGCGAACGTTGGCGATGGGGCAGCGAATGGCTTGGCCGCGTTTGGTGAGCATCATGATTTCGTCCTCGTCCTCCACCGCAAGGGCACCCGCGATGGCTTCCGTATTCATGGCGGTCACGCCTTGGCCGCCGCGTTTGCGGGGCGTGTTGTCGGAGGTCGCTTCGGTTTCGTCCTCTTCCAGCTCGACTTCTTCACCCTCCAGCGGCTTGCCCCCGCGGGGAAGAAAGGCGGCAAACTTGGTGCGTATGCCCAAGCCGTTGCGCCCGGCGATGAGCAAGTTCTTGTCGTCCTCGCACACTAGCATGGCTTCCACATGGTCGCCTTCCTTCAGTTTGAGGCCGCGAACGCCTCGGGTGGCGCGTCCTTGGTCACGAAGCTGGGTTGCGGCGAAACGCAGGCCCTTGCCTTTGTTGGAAAGGATGAGGAGATGGTCTTCCGCCGAAGTTTTGAGGGCTTGGATGACGGTGTCGCCTTCGTCCACTTTGATGCCGATCAAGCCGCCTTTGCGGTGGTTGCGATAGGCTGTGAGCGGTGTTTTCTTAACCACCCCGTTGCGAGTGCAGAGCACCAGGGAGACGGGTTCGTCGAAGTTCTCCACGCAGAGCATGGCGGCCACCTTTTCGTCCTTCTGCATTTGGAGCAAGTTGACGATGTTGCGTCCCTTGGAAACGCGGTTGCCCTCGGGGATTTCGTACACCTTGTCCACATACACTCGCCCATTATTCATGAAGACCATGATGGTGTCGTGGGCGTTGGCGGTGAACAACTGGTCGATGGGATCCTCTTCCCGCTGCCCGCTTCCGATGACGCCCTTGCCGCCTCGGTTCTGCGAGCGGTACTCGTCCACGGAGGTGCGCTTGATGAAGCCGGACTTGGTCACGGTGATTACGCAACCGTCGTTCGGTATGAGGTCTTCCATGCGGAGGTCACCCTCCGCCTCCGTGATTTGGCAACGGCGCTCGTCCCCGTAGGTTTCCTTCATTTCAAGGAGTTCTTCCTTGATCACTTCGAGGAGGCGGGACTCGTTGCCGATGATTTCGCGGAAGCCTTCGATAAGCTTCATCAACTCGGCGAACTCTTCCTCGATTTTGTCCCGCTCCATGCCCGTGAGCTGGTAGAGGCGCAGGTCGAGGATGGCGTTGGCCTGACGCTCTGAAATCGGGAACTTTTCCATCAACCGGTCCTTGGCCTCGGCCCGGTTGGCGGAAGCTCGGATGATGCGGACGAACTCGTCCAAATTGTCGAGGGCGATCTTGTAACCCTCCAGGATGTGGGCCCTGTCCTCCGCTTTACGCAGACGGAACTGGGTGCGGCGATACACCACTTCCCGCCTATGTTCGAGGTAGCATTCGAGGGTCTCCTTGACGCTCATCTGCCGGGGTCTGCGCTTGTCGAGAGCCAGCAGGTTCACCCCGAAGGAGCTTTCGAGGGCGGTCAGCTTGTACAGCTTATTGATGGTCACGCGCTCGATCTCGCCCATTTTCAACTCGACGACGATACGAGTCACGTCCGTCGATTCGTCCCGTAGGTCGCTGACGCCTTCCAGCACCTTGTCCTTCACCAGTTCGGCGATGCGGGAGACCAAGGTGGCTCGGTTTACGTTGTAGGGGATGGTGGTGATGACGACCTGCTGCTTGCCGCTTGGCAGGTCTTCGATTTCAACCGTCCCTCGCATCCGAACGATGCCACGACCCGTGCGCATGTAGGAGTTGATCCCGGAGGTGCCCGCGATGAAGCCGCCCGAGGGGAAGTCTGGGCCGGGCAAGTGTAGCATCAAGTCTTCAATGGTCAGGTTCGGCTCGTCGATCAGGGCGCAGAGGGCATCGATGAGTTCGGAAAGGTTGTGGGGAGGGATATTCGTAGCCATACCCACGGCGATTCCCGTGGAGCCGTTCATCAACAGGTTCGGGATAGCGGCGGGCAACACCGTGGGTTCGGTCGCCGATTCCTTGTAGTTAGGGGCGAAATCAACCGTGTCCTCGTCGATGTCGCGAAGCATCTCCTCGGCGATGCGGGTGAGGCGACATTCGGTGTAGCGGTAGGCGGCAGGGGAATCCCCGTCTACGGAGCCGAAGTTTCCTTGGCCATCCACCAATGGGTAACGCATCACCCACGGTTGAGCCATGCGGACGAGAGTGTCGTACACGGAACCGTCTCCATGCGGGTGGTAGTTTTTGAGCACTTCGCCCACCACGCCGGCGCACTTGTCGTAGGGCCGGTTGTGGAGAAGGCCTTCCCGCAACATGGCGTACAGGACGCGGCGTTGGACGGGCTTGAAGCCGTCCCGCACGTCGGGCAAGGCGCGGCTGACGATGACCGACATCGAGTAATCGATGTAGGCCGTTTGCATGATCTCCGTGATGTTCGTAGGGATCAGGCGTTCGGTGGTTTCTTCCATTTGAATGAGTTCCGGTTCGGGAGTTGAAGAAATTTATTTTAATTTAATTAGCGGGCGGTCAGGCGTCTAGATAGGAGACGTTGAGGGCGTTGTCTTCTATGAATGCCCTGCGGGAAGGAACGTCTTCTCCCATAAGCATGGAGAAGACGTGGTCGGCGGCGGCGGCGTCCGCAACGTCCACTTTAACGAGGGAACGGGTGGCGGGGTCCATGGTGGTCTCGAAGAGTTGCTTGGGGTTCATTTCACCCAGACCCTTGTAGCGCTGGATTTGAAGTCCTTTGCGTCCGAGTAGGCGAATGTTTTCGAGGATTTGTGGAAGATCGCGTATGTCGATTGTGTTTTCCTTGCCCTCCACGCCCATGTTTTCAACGAGTCGGAAGGAAGCCTCTTCACCCTCCGCTCCGAAGTCGCTCAGGCGAATGCCAGCTTGTGCGATGCTTTGTAGGGCCTTTTCCATTTCGTGGGCCTCGAAGATTTCGTGGACGGAAATGCGTTGCCGCACCATTTGACCATCTTCTTCGATTTCTCGGGTGATGGCTCCCTCGCGTTCCTCTGGTGGAATGCCTTGTCCTTCGAAAAAGCCTTCGCGGGCGTCGGCGTCGGTGAAAAAGCGGAACTCTTCCTTGTTGCCAGTGCGGATGCGGGCGAGGTAGCGCGGTAGACGTGCGGTTTCCGTATCGTAGCGTCTGAGGTAACGGGCGGACGCGCAACCGTAGCGTCTCACGCCCGCTCCCAAGGTTTCCAGGCGGGCCAGGGTTTCCACGAGTTCCGCCACGGTCTCGGGTGGGAAAGCCTTGTTGTCAGCCGTACGGAGAAGAGTGACGTCCTCCGAGCCGAGCTTGAGGAGAATACGGCTCATTTCCGTGTCGTCCTCGATGTATTGCTCGGTCTTGCGACGCTTGATCTTGTAGAGAGGCGGGCGGGCGACGTAGACGTAGCCCCGCTCGATGAGGCCCCGCATCTGGCGAAAGAGAAAGGTGAGGAGGAGGGTGCGGATGTGGGCTCCGTCCACGTCGGCATCCGTCATGATGATGATTTTGTGGTAGCGGGCGTTGTCCACGTCGAAAGAGCCCTCCCCTTCGTGTTCGCCGATGCCCGTGCCCACGGCTGTGATGAGGCTGCGGATTTCGGCGTTGTTTAGGATTTTATCCAAGCGGGCCTTTTCAACATTGAGGAGTTTTCCTCGAAGGGGAAGGATGGCTTGGGTGAGGCGGTCCCGACCTTGTTTGGCGGAGCCGCCGGCGGAATCGCCCTCGACGATGTAAAGCTCGCTCTTGGCGGGATCCTTCTCAGCGCAGTCCGCCAGCTTGCCGGGCAGGCCACCGCCGGAGAGGGCGCCCTTGCGGACGGTTTCGCGGGCCTTGCGGGCTGCCTCGCGGGCCCGGGCGGCGTGCACCACCTTGTCGACGAGCATGCGGGCTTCGTCGGGATTGGTCTCGAAGTGGTACTTTAGTTTCTCCCCGACGATTTTCTGCATGATGCCGTCCACCTCGCGGTTGGACAGCTTGGTCTTGGTCTGGCCTTCGAAGCGGGGCTCGGGCACCTTCACGGAGATGACGGCGGTGAGGCCTTCGCGGACGTCGTCGCCGGCGAGGGAGAGGTCCTTGTCCTTGATCAGGTCGTTGGCTCGGGCATAGTTGTTGATGACGCGGGTGAGGGCGGTGCGGAAGCCGGAGAGGTGCGTACCGCCTTCAACATTGTGGATGGAATTGGCGTAGGAGTATATTTGGTCGGAGAAGCCGTCGTTGTACATGAGGGCGACGTCTGCCATGATTAGTCCCGAACCGTCCTCGGTGGGGGCTTCCCCGGTAAAACTGATTGGTTCGGGGTGGAGGGTGTTCTTGTTCTCGTTCAGATATTCGACATACTGGCGAATGCCGTTGTCGTATTTGAAGTTCTCTTTTTTCCCTTCGCGTTCGTCCTCCAGAGTGATGGAGACACCAGGGTTGAGGAAGGCGAGTTCTCGGAGGCGCTTGGTGAGTACGTCGTAATTGAAGTCGCGGGTTTCGGTGAAGATTTGGGGGTCGGGCATGAAGGTGACTTTGGTGCCCGTGCCGGTGGTGGAGCCCGTGACCTGCATCTTTTGGGTGGTCTGCCCTCGGGAGAATTCCATGGCGTGCACCTTGCCGTCCCGTCTGACCTCGGCCTTGAACCATTCGGAGACGGCGTTCACGCATTTGGCTCCGACCCCGTGCAGCCCGCCGGAGACTTGATAGGCTCCCTTACCGAACTTGCCTCCCGCGTGCAGGTTGGTGAGCACAAGTTCCAAAGCCGGCATGTTGTGCTTGGGGTGTATGTCCACGGGAATGCCCCGGCCATCGTCTTGTATGGAGCAGGAGCCGTCGTTGTGTACGTTCACCTTTATCTCCGAACAGTGGCCGGCGAGAGCTTCGTCTATGGAGTTGTCGACGATTTCGAAAACGCAGTGGTGAAGGCCGCGCTCGGCGGTATCCCCGATGTACATGTCGGGGCGTTTACGGACGCCTTCCAAGCCTTCCAGTTTTTGGATTTTGGAGGCGTCGTACGTGTCGTTTTCAGCGTCGCCGGGGTTTGCGGGTTGGTCGTTGTTTTCGGGAGCTTGTTCTTCCGACATGTCGATGTGGTGATTCGTCGTTTTGTTATTAGGAGAGCTAATGGAAAGAGAGGGCCGATCCCTTCGTGGCGAATAGCCTTTTACCCTTTGTTTTTCCTTGGCTGTTTTTCTAAGCGAAAATGGGTGGATAGGTCAAGGTGTTTGGGTGGGTTTTTCGAGAGAGTTTTCGGGGCTTGTCCAAAGAGTGTTTCGGGATCTTGCAATCCCTCTTTAATTTTTCTACAAGTAAATGAATACAAGTAACTTGAGTGAGTTACACTCCATGCTTTTGAAGTTCATTTTGGGAGAGTTCATACCTTCCTTTTCAGCTTTATCCCGACGCTGCGGCGGAAACCTTGGCGAAAGAAGGCAGGAAAGGGGTCCGCCCCCTCTTTGCTCGAAGTCGTCGAGGAGGAGTGGAGACCGAACTTTTCGAAGGGGAGGAAAAGGGGTGCGTCTTATAACGGCGGTTTATCGAAGGAATGTGGCGAAACCGTCCTCGAAGGGAGCGAATTTCCAGTAACATGCGATGAGGATAGTGGTGGAGACGAAGTAGAGGAAATTGAGGGGGAGTCCGATTTTCACGAAGTCTCTGAAACGGTAGCCTCCTACGCTGTAGACGTATGTGTTGGTCTGGTAGCCGATGGGGGTGGTGAAACTGGCGGAGGCGGCTATGCAGGTGGCGAGAAGGAAGGCCCGGGCGTCGTGCATGGTTAGCTCCAGTTTGTGGGCCAGTTCCAGGGAGATGGGTGCCATGAGGACGATGGTGGCGTTGTTCGAGAGAATCTCTGTGAGTACGGTAGTGGTGAGGTACAAGGCGGCCAAGAGGAAGAAAAGTCGCCATGACTCCGGGGCGTGAGTCAGCACCCCGCCCGCCAAGGCTTCGGCGACGAGATTCGAAGCACCCGAGGTCTTCATGGCCAGGCCGAGAGTGAGCATGCCGTAAATGAGGACGAGTATGTTCCACTCGATGGAGCCGTAGCCTTCTTTGGGCTTCAGGCAACCGGTGAGAAACAGCACGGCGACTCCAATGATTGCGGAGGCCACTATGGGCATGACGCCCGCCGAAGCCAATCCCACGATGCCGCCGATGACGCCGAGCACGATGGGGGCTTTACGGCCGACGTCCTCTACGGGAACGGGGGGGTGGTCAAGTAGGATGAGGTCTTCGCTGCGGCGAAGGTTTTCCACGGCCTGTTCCGAACCGAGCAGGAGAACGGTGTCGGTGGCTTGAAGGCGGATGGAGTCCAACTCCCGAGTCACATTGCGTCCTCGTCGGTGGATAGCGATTATGGCTACGTCGTGCCGCTTCCTGAAGTCGATCTCACGCAGGGTTCGGTGGGTGAGGGAGGAGGTGGGCCCCACCACGCCTTCGACCATGACTCCCGTGGCAGCCGATACCTGTTCAAGGCCCAGATTCGTTTCGCTGAGAAGGTCAAGCCCTTCCATGTTGCGGGCTTCGACGATTCCCGACGGTCGGCAGGAGAGCACCAGGCTGTCGCCGCTTTGGAGGACGATTGCGTCCTTGGATCCGGGAAGTGCCCTGCCGTCCCGCACGACGTCGAGCAGACGCATGCCTTTGATCTCATGCAAGCCGGACTCCTGCAGCGACTTGCCTGCGAGGGAGGAGTCCCTGCGGACTACGGCTTCAGTGACGAATTCCTTTTGCTCGAGATCGGAGAGGATGGAGGACAGGGCCTCCCGGTCGGGGAGGAGGCGCCGTCCGAAGAGAATCAAGTACGCCGTGGCCACGACGAAGAGAGGTAGGCCGATTTTTGCGAGTTCGAACATGCCGAGCACGGGCATGTCCGGGTAAACCGCGTTTTCGGCGGCGATTCCGCTAGCCAGAACGTTGGTACTAGTGCCCACGAGGGTGCAACATCCGCCGAAGATGGAGGCGTAGGACATGGGTATGAGTAGCTTGGAGGAGGGGATGTTCATGGACTTGGCCAAGCTCATTACGACGGGCAGGAAGACAACGACGACAGGGGTGTTGTTGACGAAGGCGGAAATGAAGGCGACGGCCCCGACCAGAACGAGTAGGAATCCCCGGTAGCCGACTCCCGCCAAACGGGACAGGAGGCCAGAGACGGTTTCGATCAGGCGGCATTTGTTCAGGGCGGCGCTGACCACGAACATGGCGGCGATGGTGAGGGGGGCGGGGTTGGCGAACACCGTGAGGATTTGCTCCAAATCGGGCAGGCGCTCAGAGCCGGAGAGGATGGATGCGAGGGTGATGGCGGCGAACACGGTTAGGGCCGTGACGTCGGCGGGCACGCGCTCCCATATGAAGCTGGCGAGGGCTCCTGCGAGCAAAAGGAGAACGAAGACGATTTCCCAAGTCATGGTTTGAAGACGAGAGGAAGGCCGAGCAGGAGCGGAGACCGGCGTTTATTTCGCGAAGGTGCCGCCGTTCCAGCCCCACCGCTCCCTTGGCGCGTCGTGAAAGTTCAGGTATATGCGATCCTCGGGAACGTTGAGGGCCTTGCCGAGGAATCCGCAAAGCGCTTCGGATAACCGCGGCCCCTCCTCCGCAGGCAGGCCGATTGAAAACAGTTCGGCGAAAGCCGCCGGTTCCGCCGAACCAGCGAAAATCATCGAGGCTTCCGACTTCACGACCACCATGACGTAGGCCTCGGACTTGCCCAGCCAGTCGGTGCACCTGCGGGACAATTCCTCAGCGAGCCCGACCTCTTTCTCCGGGGAAAGGGCTTGGTTTGAAGTGACGGTCAGGTACGGCATGATCTCCGCTTGGGAATCAATTGAATAAAACAACGTAGGAACTCCTTCATGGAAAGGTAAAAGGAGCCTGGTAAAGCGGGGTTGCCCCCGCCTTCGTATTCCGACAGACTTGCACCTCAGGATCCTAATCACCCTCTCCACCCGAACCGCCGAACAAACGTGAACGAATCCGAACCACTCGACTTGCCCGTCCGCCCGCGCCGCCTCCGCAGAACATCCGCCCTGCGTGCCCTGACGAGGGAAAACGAAGTCGGTCCGGACGACCTTGTCCTTCCCCTCTTCGTGATCGAAGGCGAGGGCGAGCCGGAGAGCGTGGAGTCCATGCCCGGTGTTATGCGCTGGCCGATTTCTCGACTGGTGGATCATTGCCGCGAACTTACTGCTGCGGGGCTGCGGGCCGTCGCCCTCTTCCCCCGTACCCCCGAAGATAAGAAGGACACCATCGGTTCGGAAGCGCTCCGACCGGAAGCCCTCGCATACCGGACGGCCCGTGCACTCAAGGAAGCCTTGCCCGACCTCGTCTTGATCGGCGATCTTGCCCTCGACCCTTACACCTCCCACGGTCACGACGGCATCCTAGATGAGCGCGGTGACGTAGACAACGATGCCACCGTTGAGGTCCTCGCCCGCATGAGCGTCTTCTGTGCCGAGGCGGGCTTCGATGTTGTGGCCCCCTCGGACATGATGGACGGGCGCGTGGCCGCCATACGCCGAGCTCTGGACGAAGCTGGCTTCTCGCAAACCTGCATCATGGCCTATTCGGCGAAATTCGCTTCCGCCTACTACGGGCCTTTCCGCGACGCCGTGGGCAGTTCACGCACTCCCGAGGCCCCTGTAATTGACAAAGTAACCTACCAACTCAATCCCGCCAACTACCGCGAAGCCATGCGGGAACTGTGTCTCGACGAAGAAGAAGGTGCCGATTTTCTGATGGTGAAGCCAGCCGAACCATATCTGGATGTCATCCGGGCCGCCCGAGAAATTACCGACCTGCCAGTGGCGGCCTACCAAGTTTCGGGAGAATACGCCCGCCTGTGGGCGGCTGCCGAACGAGGTTGGCTGGATTTGGATGCCTGCCTGAGGGAATCTCTCCTCTCCATCAAGCGGGCGGGGGCCGACCTTATCCTCACCTACTTCGCGGAAAGGATTCTGCGCGAATCAAACGAATCTAGCTTCTGGTAAACCAATCCGACCCGGAGCCAGGAGGCGCCGCGTCAAGTTTGAGGGTCGTCGGGGGCGCCCCCTTCATAAGGAGCCGGTTCTTCGGACAGGTTTTCCTCCTCCTCCCACTTAAGGTCTTCGGACCTCACCATCCGCTCCTCCTCCTTTTCGTTCGTTTCCACTGAGCCCGTATCTAGGTCGGAATAGTCCTCATCGTCCTCGTCCTCTTCCTCCCCGATGTCCTGGTCCAAGGCGTATCCATCCGGCACGAACTCCAGAATGGCCACTACCTCTTCGTAGAAGTGGGTGCGTTTGCCGGCGAGAAAGTCATTGTTCTGCCGTTCACCCAGGACTTCCTCCATTTCTTCGATGGCGAAGGGCTCCGCGAAGTCGATGAGTTCGTTCAGCATCTTCACCCGCAAAGTCGTCACGTGGGTGAGGAAGTCGGCGTACGGCCCCTTGTCCTCGTCCATCACGTCGGGCAAAGCGAACAACATATCCTCGGCCTTCAGCAGGGAGTCCCGCACCCTGGAAAGTCGTATGCGCCCGCCCTTTACCTCCTCGGCTATCTCGAAGGTAAAGAAAGCGTCGTCCACGATTTCGGCGTCCAGTCCGTACTCCGTCATGGAGTCGAGCAACTCGTTCATGTGCAGGAACTGCTTGGGATCGATGATTCCGAGCCCGTCAACGTCCCAGTTAACCTCGTCACTGATGGCATCAACCCACCAGCAACCGTCCTCGTCCAAGCGAACGACGCACCAATCCAACCTCGGTCCGGTTTTCTCCATGACGCACTGCCTTAAGGTTCGTTAATTCGAGACGTCAACTTTCATGTTCCAGAAGACTCGTTTTTCCGTAGCCGCAAAACGAAAGGCGGAAGGAAAGGGAGCCTTTACACGCGAGGCTCAAACGGAATAATGGCTTTCTTGCTCCTATGAGTTCGCTCTACGAAAAAATCATCAGGCCCGCCCTGTTCGCCATGGATGCGGAAAGCGCCCATGTGGCCGCCGCCACCTCCCTGCGTATTATGGGCAAGATACCCTTGGCGGGAGCGGCGGTCTCCCTGTTTTGCCGAAGCGACCCCGCCCCAGTCCGTCTCTTTGGTCTGGAGTTTTCCAACCCCATAGGACTCGCCGCTGGCATGGACAAAAGCGCGGAGTTTCCCCTCGCGGCCGCCGCCTTGGGATTCGGCCACATGGAGATAGGCACCGTCACTCCGCTTCGCCAACTCGGCAACGCCAAGCCCAGGTTATTCCGCTATCCCGAAACCGACGCACTAGTCAACCGCATGGGCTTTAACAACGACGGTGCCGAGGCCATCGCGGACCGAATCGCCCGCAATTACCCCAAGGGAAAACGCCCGTCTCCTCTCGGCATCAACCTCGGCAAAGCTAAAACCACCCCTCTGGAGCAAGCCGCGGAGGACTATCTCGCCTCCTTCAAAATCCTCGCCGATCACGCCGACTACCTTGTCGTCAATGTCAGCAGCCCCAACACCCGTAACCTACGGGACCTGCAGGAAGCCGAAAACCTAGACCCCCTCGTCGCCACCCTCTGCGAAGCGAACGAAGAACGAACCCGCAAGCTCGGTCGCCCCAAAGCGCCCATTCTTCTCAAAGTCTCGCCCGACGAATCCTTTCGCTCCCTCGACGCCATTCTCGAAATCGTTCAAGCGCGGAACCTCGATGGCATCGTTGCCGCCAACACCACCGTTTCTCGCCAAGACCCCGGGGCTGAAAACTGCTCTGAGTCCGGCGGTCTCAGCGGTGCCCCGCTCCGCAAGCGGTCCACCGAAACCGTCCGCTACCTCTCCAAAGCCACCGAAGGCCGTCTCCCGATAATCGGCGTCGGCGGCATCCTCGACGCCTCTCACGCCGCCGAAAAGCTGGACGCCGGAGCCTCGCTTGTCCAAGTTTATACTGGGCTGGTTTACAAAGGTCCCCTGTTTGCCAAAAGGCTGGCCCGGGCTCTTTCTCGACGAGGGGAAAACTGGATATGAGGCAGCTAGGCCTACGCGTGCTTTCGCGCTTGCTTCACCACACGGGTTCCTTCTAGCCTAGCTCCTCCGTCGGAACGATGAAAAAAGGCCTTATCGCAAGCCTTGTTATCCTGTTGGGTGGCTCCATCCTCGCCTTGCTCCTGTTGTTCAAAGGCAACTTCGGGCAATTCAAGGACTGGTGGCTCCGTTACTCTCACGACAGCACCACCCTTCCCGGAAGCCCATACAACTCGCGCGTGGTCGGTTCCGATTCGCTCATCCGCAAAGAAGCCACCAAGGTCATTTTCCTCGACGGCAACCTCTTCTGGAAAGGAAGCGGCGCCACCGTGGGACCCGAAGTGAACGAGTCGGGCGAGGTCGTCAGTCTTGTCGTGACATCCGGAGGATCCGGTTACATGCCCGGAACTACGGCCAAAGTAGTGGGAGCCGGGTCCGAAGGCTTTGAACTGGGCAAGGTGAACGTGCGGGATGGGAAGATCAAGGCCGTCGAAATGATTCAAGCTGGAACTTGGTACCGGACGCCCCGCCTGTACGCCCGGAATGATGAAAGCGGCCAATTAGAAGACCTCCCCTTCAGCGGCACAGTCGAGTTGAAGTTCGACGGCGGTCAAGTCCACGAACGCAGGCAATACCTGGTTGGCGAGCTGCACGGAGAATGGGAACGCTTTCTGCGGGATGGGCGGCGGGTATACGTTAGAGAATACGCCCGCGGCCAGCGCCACGGCACTCACACCTATTGGTTTGACGACCCCATCGACCCTGAAGACTATAAAAAAGTCAGCGACGCCAAATTGCAGAAAAAAACCTACGCCTCACTATGGATCGAAGTTCACGAAGATGCTCGCCGGAAATTCCCCAACCACCCCTCGCCCGAATCCAACGAGTGGGCCGTCAAGCAATACGAAAGCCGAGGAGGCAGCTTCCAAGTGGAACTCCTCGAACATTACGAAAAAGACGAACCCCATGGCCTCTTCGAAGGCTTTGATCGCTTCGGCAACAAAACCTTCAAGGACGAATACGACCACGGCCTCCGCATACGCCACAAAACCTACGACAAAATCAAGAAAGGATAGGCCCGCCTAACGCCATGGTGCTCAGGGGGGGACTCGAACCCCCACGCCTTTCGGCACTAGATCCTTAATCTAGCGCGTCTACCAATTCCGCCACCTGAGCAAACGGCAAAGACCCTTCAGCATGGCGCCTCCCCGAAGAGGTTCCAAGAAAAAAACCTGCGGCAACGGATCGTCCATCGCTCTTGTCAATCGTTGGCACACCTGTCAAAGTATGTTCCCTTTTTTCTGAACACATCCGCATGACCGACCAACCCGAAGATCCCGCCGAGTCCGATTCCGCCGGAATCGACTTGTCCGCCCTGCTTGAAACGGACTTCGCCCCCGATTGGAGCGGACGCTCCGCCACCCATCCGGGCGCCACTCGGAAACGTTCAGGAGGGAGAGACGACCGCCGTCCTCGCAAGGATGGTCGGCCCGCAGGCGACGGCAAGCGTCCTGACCGGCGGAGGGGAATCCGCGACGGCGACCGCGACCGACGCAGAGGAGAGCGACGCGAACCCCCTTCTCGCCCCGAGAAGCCCTTTCACCAAATCAACTTCTCCGCCACCACAGAAACTTTCAAGGCCCTCGCGGGCAAGTTGAAGGAAACGGGCCAAGCCTTCGAACTTTTCGAACTGGTCTCCCTCCTGCTCGCCAAACCCGAACGTTTTCAGGTTCGAATAAGCCTGCCCGAGGAGGCGGCGGAGGCAGGCAAGCTCCTTTACGTGTCCAAGGTAGACGGCATGGTGCTCTCTTCGGGCGAGGAGTCCCTGGAGCACGCCCTGACCGCGCGGGGAGAAGACTTATACGAAATCGAAGAAACGGAAGTGGAGCCTCCCACGGGCAATTTCCCCGCCGTGAGTCGTTGCGGCCTCACGGGGGACTGGCTTGGCCCGCCCAACTTTCACCGCTACGCCGAAATGATTCGTGAGCACCACGCCACCAAGTTGGCGAGCGTCCCCTACGCCAAGTTCGAAGCCAAAATCGAAACCGTTCGGGAACCCGAGGCGGCCGCGGAATGGCTCGACAACATGCGCAAGGCCCGCAAGTACAAGCTCAAGAAACCTGAAACTGGGGACCCCGAAAGCTTCGACAGTCTGGAGGCCCTGCGCAAACATGTGTTTCTTCGCAAGGGCGCGAGCCTGTCCCGCGAAACCACCAAGACCGAAATGCCCGGCGCCCTGCTCGTCTCCATGCCCGAGGGGCGCCTTAAGCGCGACATCCTCAATGTCCTCGAACAACAACGTAAGTTCCCCTTGGAGACGGCCCTGTCCCTGCTCGGACGTTTTCGGGCCGCTGGCTTTCAGCACTTCAAGCGCGGCAAAAAAGGCGTCACCTATGTTTGCCGCCACAAACGCCGCCGCCGCGACCCCAAGGTCGCTTACTCCGCCTCCATCGAATCGCTGTTTTCCTTCATCGAGTCCAATCCACTAGTGGAAAAACCTGCCCTTCCCGAAAAGCATCTCGGTCTGACAGCCGAACAACGCGAAACGCCCGAAGGCAAGACCGCTCTTATGGCACTCGTGCGGGACCTCCGCTGGCTCGTAGCCGAAGGCTTCGTCACCGAATATGGAGACGGCCGCCTGGAAACCCGGCCGCCTACGCCTGAACCCAAGCTGAAAAAGACGAAGCCCGCCGCCGACTCTCGGCAACCTGCCGAGGCGAAAGACAACGCGGAGCCCGCAGTCGATCTCGACCCCGTCCTGCCCAAAACGCAGGAAGAACCCAAGGCGGAACAGGAAAATATGGAACCTGCGGAGGAGGCATCCGCAGCGGGCGAAACTGCCGCAACGCCCGCCGAGCCGGATTCCGTTCCTCAGGACGAGGAAAAGCCCGTTCCGGATTCAGCCGTCGACTCCCCGGCAGAGGCGTAAGACCCTGCCGCCCCCCTCGGGTGTTGTGATGGACAGCCGCCAGGTCTCGCCAAAGGCGAGTGCCGGTGCGTTCTCCGGCCACTCCACCAGCAGGAGCCACGGCTCTTCCAGCAAGTCCTCTACGCAAAGGGCCTCCGCCTCCCGCTCGTTTTTCAGGCGACAGGCGTCCACGTGTACGAGGTTGACGGCGTCACCCTGGTACGAGTTCACGAGGTCGTAGGTGGGGCTGGTCACTTTCTCCTTCACCCCGAGTTCCTCGGCGAGAGCGGCGGTGAAGAATGTTTTGCCGGCCCCCATCGGCCCGTCCAGCTGGAGCGTGAGGTTCTCGGGCAGGCGCGGCGCGAGACGCGCCGCCGCCGCCGCCATGTCGCCGGGTTCCGGGCAAGCGAGGCTCTCGGCCCATGGAAGTTCGTCATCCACGCGCGAAGAGGATGGTGGCTGCGTTGAACGCGTTGAAGAAGGCGTGCATCAGGATGGGCACCCGCAGGTCTCCTGTACGCTCGTAGGCTAGGGCGAGGCACGCGGCCAACACCACAAGCGGTAAAAAGACCAGTGCGTTCTTGTGGACGAGTGCGAAGAGCAACGAAGTGGTGGCTATGGCCGGCCCCATGCCCACGCTACCCTTCAAGATTCGGTAGAGGACGCCTCGAAAAAGAACCTCTTCCCGAAGCGGAGCCACCAAAATGACGTGTACCATGAGTACCATGAGCTTGAACAGTTGGTCGGAGTCAGCGTTAGCCACTT
>CAXGVD010000012.1:0-16137 GCA_964012695.1 uncultured Opitutia bacterium | reverse complement strand
AGCGTGGCGGATCCCGCGGAAGCTTGGAGAAAGCGGCGGCGTTTCATGAGCGTGGTTGTGTTCGGTCGATTGAAATTGGCGGAGGTCGGGGATTTTCATCGACCTTGTCGACTCGCTTCACTCTCGTCAACCGTTGGTCTTGGCTTTGGTCAAGGCCGGGGCCCCGGAGTCGACCTGAATCATTAGCCAAGCGTGCAATCATCTGGTTTCGTTCGACGTTGGGCGGGCCTTTCTCCAGCCTACGTGCTCGTGGCCTTGGTCAGTTATCGAAACCTTTCCGTTTCCTTTAGCGGGCCGCTCATTCTCGACGACGCCACCTTCGCCGTCGAGCGGGGCGAACGCATCTGCCTGCTCGGGCGAAACGGCGAGGGTAAGAGCACCTTGCTTCGCATCCTGTCCGAGGAAGTGGCTCCGGACGCCGGAGAGTTGGAAAAGGCGCCCGACTACCGAGTCGCCAAGCTCGACCAGGAAATTCCCGCCGACCTCCCCGGTTCCGTTCTGGACCTCGTTATCGGCGCCCTCGGCGAGGAGGCCCGCGACCTCGCGGAGTACAATCAGGTGGCGCAAGACTTGGCCAATCACCCCGCCGACTCCTCCCTTGTCGCCAAGCTGGATTCCCTTCAGGACCGGCTTGACCGTTCCGACGGTTGGTCGGGCGAGCGCAAGGCCTCCGCCGTCATCGACCGCGTGGGCCTCCGCCCCGGCGACCTCTTCAATCAGCTTTCCGGGGGCAACAAAAGTCGGGCTCTCCTTGCCCGGGCTCTCGTTGTCGAACCAAACCTGATCCTCCTCGACGAGCCCACCAACCACCTCGACCTCCCGGGTATTCGTTGGCTGGAGGACTTTCTCCGCAAGGCGGACCTCGCGGTCCTCTTTGTCTCCCACGACCGGGCCTTCATCCGGGCCGTCGCCAATCGCATCTTCGACCTCGACCGAGGTCGTCTCACTTCATGGACTTGCGGTTACGACAAGTTTCTCAAACGCCGGGCCGCCGCCCTCGAAGCAGAGAACAAGCAAAACGCTGTCTTCGACAAGAAGCTGGCCGAGGAGGAAATCTGGATACGCAAAGGCATCCAAGCCCGCCGTACCCGCAATGAAGGCCGCGTCCGGGCCCTGATCCGGTTACGACGTGAACGCACCCAAAGACGCGAGCAACAAGCCCTCGCCAAACTGGACGCCTCCGAAGGTCAACTCTCCGGCCGCAAGGTCATCGCCGTTCACAAGGCAAGCTACGCCTGGGAAGGCGCCCCCATCGTGGAGGACTTCACTACCACCATTTGGCGCGGCGACAAAATCGGCGTCGTCGGACTCAACGGCTCGGGTAAGACCACCTTTCTTCAGCTCCTCCTCAAGCGTCTGGAGCCCGCCTCCGGCACCGTAAAGCACGGCACCAAGCTGGAAGTCGCCTACTTCGACCAGCATCGAGCCCAACTCGACGAAACCCTCACCGTGGCGGAAAACGTCTCGCCGCATGGCGACGTCGTCCAAGTCAACGGAAGCGCCCGCCACATCCTCTCCTATCTCAAGGATTTCCTTTTCACTCCCGAAACCGCCCGGGCCCCCATCCGCAAGCTCTCCGGCGGCGAACGCGCACGCCTGCTTCTAGCCCGGCTCTTCCTGCAACCCGCCAACCTTCTTGTCCTCGACGAGCCTACCAACGACCTCGATGTCGAGACTATCGAACTCCTCGAAGAGCGGCTCCACGCCTTCGACGGCACCCTCCTTCTCGTCTCTCACGACCGGGCCTTCCTCAACAACGTCGTCACCGCCACCTACGCCCTCGACGGCGCCGGCCGGGTCACCGAATACGCCGGAGGTTGCGACGACTGGCTCGCCGATCACGAGGCCCGGAGCGGTTCCGATTCCTCTCGCCGCAAACCCGTTTTGTCGAGCGCTCCCGCCACCAAGCCCCAAAAGAAAAAAAGCCTCCTTAACAAGGAACGCGAAGCCCTCAAGACCCTTCCCGCCCTCATCGAAAGTCTGGAAGCCGAGCGCGACCAACTCGCCGCTACCCTCAACTCCCCCGATTACTACAAGAACCCCGCCAACGACCCCAACCAAGACGCCGCCCGCCTCGCCGCCCTCGAAGCCCGCGTAATCGAAGCCTACGAAAAATGGGAAAACCTCGAAGCCAAGGCGGAGGGCAACTGATGGCGTCCCCTTACTTCGGGGGTTCGGCGTAGCGGCCTAGGAAGAGGATAGAGCCGGTTAGCTTGTCTCGGATGAGGAAGAGGAAGGGGTGGTCCGCCCTGAAACGGGGATTCATGCGGGCGCTCCTTGTGACGATGATTGCGGCGGTTGCGGCGGCGGCTTCGGCGCCTTCCTCGTTCACTTCCACGAAGGCCTTGTGGAGGACGTCGGAGACATAGAGGTTTTTCGAGCCGTCCATGCCGGAGAAGTCGGCTTCGTGGGTGAAGGCTTTCTTCATGCCGAGGGCTTGCAGGGGGCCGGAGAGGCCGAATTGGGAGGTCATCTTGAACTTGGGGAGCCAGACGTCGATTTTCATCGGGCGGAGCTTATCGAGCCATGCTTGGAGCTTTTCGGGGGAGAGGATTTTTTCGAGGTCGGCAAGGGTTTTCTTGGGGGCGGGGTTCTTGGGCCGGGGGCCGAAGCGGGGGGCGCCGCCTTGGTTGGGAAGCAGGACGGAGAGGGCGAGGCGCTTGCCTTTGAAGGGCAGGTCGAGGACTTGGACGTCGGCGTCGGTGTGATAGCCGAACTTGGCGGACTGGTACATGAGCGGGGTTTTGGCGGTTTTTCCTTCGGCGATTTTGAAGGGGGCTTCGCGGGTGTGTTGTTTCTTGAATTGGGAGGCCCAGTCGCCCTTGAAGTAGATGGCGTTGGTGAGGACCATACGGGTCATGGCGTTGAGGACGCCGGCGGGGATGAGGTTCTTGATTTTTTCCTTGGTTTCCTCCTCGACCCACTGGTTGATGACTTGGCGGGCTTGCTCGGCCTGGCCGTAGTTCAGGGGGCGGCCTACGGAGTCGTAGTCGCGGCGGAGGGTGTCGAGGTACTTCGGCAGGAAGCGGTAGTTTTGGTGGGGCCAGAGGGCGTTGGCCACGGAGATTTCGACATTGTCGTTGGCCTTGCCGAGGGAGAGCTTCTGGTTGGAGAAGGCGACGTGCAGGCGCTCTGTCGGGAGGTCGAAGGAGAGGGCGCGGGCCATTTCCTCGGCGGTGTCTCCTCGGGCCCCGGCGTAGGTCATGGCGAGGGCGGTGGAGATGGAGTGTGGGGAGAGGAAGAGGTTCCCTGGCTCGTCCTTGAGTTGGTCGTAGAGTTCGAGCGCGAAGGCGGTGTTGCCTCGGACGAGGGTGGTCTCGTCCAAGTCCGGGGATTTCGCGGAGGCGGAGCTTGCGGCGAGAATGGCGGCGGCGAGGAGGATGGTGGCGAGTGCTTTCATGGAGTGGTTGGTGCGGTTTGTTTTTTGTGTGGGTTGGGCCTCTCAATCGTGGAATCTAGGACTCTTGCTTCAAGTTATTGAAGCCGACTTAACTTTATTGTCTTGGCGGTTTGGCTTCTTGGATGAGGGCTCCCGCTTCGTCGTGGAGGACGAGGAGGGAGAAGCGTTGGACGCGGTCTAGTTCGGTGGTGCTGAGGGAGACGTAGTCGAACTTGCCACGGAGGTCGGCGTAGCCGTCCTTGTAGAACTTGACACGTCCGTCTTTCATGCGGGCGTACACCTTTACGTAGGCGCCGGGCAGGGGTTTGCGGTTTTTTTCGTCGAGGATGCGAAGGCGACCGTATTCCTCGGTTAGTTCGGTGCGGAGGCTGTTGGCGTAGTAGGCCATGGACTTACGAAAGCCGCCCGCCTCCACCTCCACCATGACGTTGGCTCCCGCGTACTTGGCGGGGATGGCGTGGGTGGTGGATTCTTTGTCGGCGTTCAACTTTACGGTTTCGGAGCCGTTGGGAGAGACGAAGGTGAACTGCTCGGCCTCGTCCTTGACGAAGGGGCGGCGGGAGAAGAGCAGTTCCACTTCCATGGGGTAGTAGTTGATGCGAGCTTCCTTCAGGTTGCGGTGGGCGAGGCGGAGAGAGCCGTCTTCGATGGTGAAGGAGAAGGTGGGCTCGGTGTCCGCCAGTTCGTCCTGCTTTTGCTCGCGGTCGTCCTCGTCGATGACTTCGGGGGCGGCCCCTTTTTCGATTTCGGCGACTTGGGCGCCGACTTGGGCGAAGAGCTTACGCCAGCGCTCGGCGGGGTGTTCCTCGTGCTTGGCGGCGATGGCCTTGGCGGCGGGGACGTCGTTACGGTAGAAGGCGGCGTAGGCGGCGAGGTAGTCGTACTGGAGCTTTTCGTGAAGGTCCGCACGGTCGAGCTTTTCGAAAAACGCGAGGCCTTCCTCAATCCTGTCCTGGAGGAAGAGGTAGTAGGTGGTGGCGAGGAGATCCTGTTGGTCGAGAACGGGTTTGTACTTGAGGGTTTCGAGAAGGTTCAGGTATTGGCCTCGGAGGCGGTCGTTGAGGATACGGCGGTCAGAGCCGAGGCGGTGGGCCCGGGCGTTGACGAGGGGGGCGTATTCGAGTTGCTCGTACCAACCGCGGTCGATGGGTTCGAGGTCGAGGAGCGGGCTGTTGAGCCATCGCCCGCATTGTCGGGCGATGGCGGAGTGGGCTACGAAGGGGCGGAGGCGCGGGTCGTCCTTGTGGTAGAGGGCGTAGGACCAGAGGGTGGGGTGGTAGTGGAAGCGGGAGGCAAGGTAGTCGAGGAGCTTCTCGTAAAAGGCTCGGCCGGAACCGCCTTCGCGCTCGTGGCGCAGGCGAAAGGCAACGAGGGCGAGGTCGTGCCGGTTGAGGTTGTTGTCGCGGAGGAAGCGGAGGACGTCCTTGTCCGAGCCGTTCTGGGAAATCCACTGCCAGGAGCCTTTGTCTTTGCGGGTGAGTTTCTCGACTACGTTGAAGACGAAGGCATCGGCTCCGGCGACGGCGGTTTCCCCTTCGGCGACGCGGGCGGGATAGGTGAGGTATTCGCCCTTGGTGGGGAAGTAGAAGGAGTAGTCGAAGGTCCGGGTGGAATAGCCTTCGAGTGTGACGGGTATGCTCCGGACGAGACGCGTGCGGTTGAGGGGCATGGAGCCGTTAGGGAGGTGGAGGAGGAGCCGGAGCTTGCGGCGGGAGGAGGTGGGGTTGGTGAGTACGACGTTTCCGCCATAGGCCGTGCCGGGGAGGAATTCGTCGTCCACGAAGTTGTCCAGGCGTTCGCCGTTTTCGTAGCGGTAGCGAGAGTCGAGGCGGTAGAAGCGCTGGCTGATGAGGATTCCGCTCTTCCGGTCGGGGGCTTCGGCCGGCAGGAGTTGTTCGTGGAAGACGATGAGGCCTGCCTCGGGGGTGATGGTGAGGGAGCGGTCCTTGATTTCGGTTTTCTTGTCGGGGGCTTCGAAGGGGAGGTCGAGAACGGCAAGGGCGAGGGCCATTTCGGTGAAGTTGCTCGTGGCGTAGAGGAAGTTGCCGGAGAGGAAGGGGCCGTCTTCGGCGGCGGCGTAGTCCCGCCAAAAGGCGTTCACGGGGACGAGGTTGGCGTTGGTTCGGGCCTTGGTGACGCGGTAATAGTTGCTTTCCGCCCACTCCTTGACCACGCCGAGCTTGCGGTAGAAGGAGCGGATCTTCCCGCGTTTTTCCAAGTCGGCCTGGAAGTACTTGCCGGCGACTGCTCCGCCGCCTGCGCCGCCTCCGAAACCTCCGGGTGCATTGTACGCGAAATTGGCGTTGTCCACGGGGGCGGCGAGGGCGCCTTCCAATATCAAGCGTTTGTTCAGCATTTTCTTAAGTTCGCTACTTTTCCTCTGGGCTTTGTGTTCGTCCTCCATTTCCTTTTCGGCGGCGGCGGACGCGGAGGTGGGCCTCGGGGTGGGTTCGGCGGGGGGAGCTGCGGGAAGGGCCTGGACCTCGGTCCAGGCGTCGGCGGTTTTAATTCGGTCTAAGGAGGCGGATCGATCGGCGGCCGCTTGTTGCTCCATGCGCATGGAGTTCGCCAGCCCCAATGAGGAGTTAAACTTGTCCAGACTGCCCTTAAGCATGGCATTTCTTACGTCCCTCGTCATGGCCATGGAGTCGCCTTCCTTGTCATCGCGACTGAAGGCGGCGCTTTGGAGGGCGACTTCGAAGAGCCTGTCGAACTGTTCCGGGTTGGGTGGAATGAGTTCCCATTTCTCCCGCACGTAGCGGGCCATGGAGGCGGCCCTGTCAGGCAACCTGCGGGCGAGGAGGATTTTCTCGAAGGCGTTGAGGAGGGCGAAGCGGCGGGGGTCGAGGTATTTGTCGAGGTCGCGCTCGAGGAACCAATCGTCGAGGAAGGTGGGCTCCTTCTTGTTGGCGAGGTAGGGTTTGACCACTCGGGCGAAAAACTTGGGGTCCTTGCGGTAGAGGAAGAAGTGAAGTTCGTGGCAGGCGTACTTAGCGTACTTTTCGTCCTTCTCCTTGGCATCGAGAGAGGGCCAGAGAAGGAGGAAGGAGAATTCGCGGAGCGTGGCGTTGCCGTTGAGGATAAGGAGGATTTCGTAGGCGTCCGCTAAGGCACTTGCGGTGCGGAACCGGGCGGTTGTGAAGTCGGCCAGCTCGAAGGCTTGGTTCGTCTGGATGGCTTCGACACGCTTCTGCCGAGTGTGGCTTTCGGCGGGGTCGAGGTCCGTGGCCATGCGGAGTTCCTTCCTTTGGAGGGGTGTTTCGGGGAGGGGGAAATCCTTGGTGACGAGTTGAACCGGGTCTGCGGCCACGATTCGGAGAAAGCGCGGGTCGGCGTCCTCGGGGAGGTCCAGTTCGACCAGCCCGTTTTCGTCTGGATTCAGGTTGGCGGCTAGGAGGGAAGGCTGGGAGAGGAAGTCGAGGTTCGGGTAGTCGGTGGCCCCGGATGCACCGGCGTCGCCCGCGCCTTCACCCTTGCGCTTGGCGTCCGTCTTGTCCGAGAGACGGGCGTATTGCCCGCCCGCCCGTGCATCCTTGGTGGCGGTGTGGGTGTCCCGTACGGCCCAAGGGTTGAGGATTAGGCCGGCTCGGGTGAGCATGTTGCCGGGAAACTTGGCGGCGCTGCGGCGTTCGAGAACATAGCGGTACTCCTCCCCGATGTCGCGCTCGGCCACGTAGAGGGCCCGCGGGATGGAAAGTCGTATGGAGTAGGGGGAGGGGCGGCGACCCAGGTTCAGGATACTGTGAGCGTCGAAGCGAGGGAGGTAGCGAGAGGCGAAGACATGAACGCGGGTGAAGGGGGTGGCGTGAGCTACGCGGATGAGCGCCTTTCCTTGTTCAGCTGCCACGCCGGTAATTTGGAGCGGGGCTCCGTGCTTGCGCTCGAGGATGCGGTTTCGGGAGGTGGCGAACCCGAAGCGGTTGTCTCCCCCCGTCACGCTGATGTGGACAAGGTGTTCGGCGTCCTTGAGGTAGAGTTCGTAGTCGCCGGGGGGCAGGTCGCTGATTTGGGCAAAACCGTTGCCGACCTCTGCCTTGGCGAGGTGGTCTACTGCGTAGCCGCCTCCCCTGCGCTCCAGCAGGGAGAGTGCGTCGGCCTCCTCGACGTTTCCGTTTGCCGGGCCGGTGAGCGGCAGACGTACGACATCCTTGGTGGTGGCGTGGATGCGAACGGGGAGGAGGGCGCGCCCGGCGGCGGCTCGGTGGATGGGCCAGCGGTGGTTAGTGCCGTCGGCGTGGCGGACGTCGATGGACTCGACTCCGGGGAGTCGGCCGAGGAGCACGCGTCCGTTCTTGTCGCTCTTGAGGGCCACCCCATGGGCGTTGCGGAAGGCCCGGTGCTTGACGTTCACTTGGACGGGGCGGTCCGCGATGGCTTCGCCGTTCTTGCCTAGGATTTCGAGTGTGTAACCGGTGGCGTTCCGCCCGAGGTGGACGGCGTCCACGTTGGCCCCATGGTCGATGGCGTTTATGGCGTAGGAGGCGGAGTCAGAGAGGTTTTGTTTGCGAGCTTGGCTGAGGTTTTCGACTTTCGCCTCAAGGCGGATTTGGAGGCGGTGGAGGCGTTCGGGGACGGAGAATTCGTAGGTGAATTCCTCGGCGGCGTCGAACTTGTCGATGGGGACTTCGAGGCGGTTGGGAGAGCCGTCGTGGTCGTGCGTGAGAAGGACGAGTTTGGCTTCTTCCAGCAGTTCGAGGGAGGTCGGGTAGCCGTTGAGGCGCAGGGAGGGGCGTACCAGCAAGGTGGCCTTTCTGCCTTGCAAGAGTGCTTCACGGTCCACGTACAGCCCCGCCCGCAGTTCGTAGCTTTCCCCTAGGTGGCGGAAGGAGGATAGGGAGGCGAAGTCGCCGTCCCGCAGGATTACTGTACGGTGCCCCGGACGGTTGCTGAAGGGGATGCGGATAACGCCGTTGTCGTCTGGTTCGTACTCCTTGCCTTCGAGCCAGAGGGTGGCCTCGTCGCAGGCTTGGTTTTCCTCGTCAAGGATGCGAAACTCGTGCCCTGCCGGCCCCACCTTCTCGATGAGGCGGAGGGTTCCTTTGCGTATCAAGGTTCGACTGGAAATGCCGTTGCCGATGAATTCCACCACGTAGACCCCGCGTTTCTTCAGTTTGTTGAAGGCGAAGTTGCGGAGGATTCGGCGCATGGGAGGGTCTTCGTAAGTGACGGTTTGCTCCCTAGTTGCGGCGAGCCCGTCGAGCTCGATGCCAGTATTCACCTCAGCTCCGTTCTTGAGGTAGTAGTTGAAAGCATTGATTTCGAACTCCTTCACCAGCAACTCCTTCACGTTCTTGGTGTACAGTTTGAGCTTCACGTTTTCTCCCGGGGAGAAGCGTTCGGAGTTGTCGTGGGCGAAGTCGAGGTCCACCCTCTCCTTAAGGGCCTTGACTTGGGAGGAGTTTATGAGGGAGAACCATTTCTCGGGGTCGCCTTGCCCCGAGGTGAGTTTGGCCTCGGCGAAGATGGGCTTCAAGAAGGTGTCGACAACGTACTTGGAGAAAGCCTCGTAGTCCTCGTCCTTCACTAAGAAATGCAGCAGGTGAGAGCGGACCATTTCCAGGTCGTTGCCGATGGGAGCTTCCCCGCCATGCGGCCGATAGTCTTGCCCCAGATTGGCTTGCCCATTGCGGTGCTCCCGCAGGTAGAGGTCGCGCCACTTTGGATTGAGGTAATGGACGGAGCGGGGCAGGGCGAGGTATTCCATGAAGAGTTCCCGGTCCCACTCGCCTTGCGAACGTTTGTGACGCAATAGGTGGTATAGCACATTCGCCTTGAGGGTGTTGAAAGCGGGAGCCAGCCCGCGGACGAAGCGGAGTTGATCGTTAAGCCATGATAGCTTGACGGTGGGGTTTTGCTCGGGGTCGACGTCTCCGGAGGGCGTCAACTTGGAAAGGTAAGCGTGGACGAAGTTGGCCTGAAGCAGAAGCTTGGGGTCGATGCGCAGGAGTTCGTCTAGTTGCAGGCGGGTCAGATTCCGGTGAATGGCAAGTGAGCCGAACCCGCGGCTGTATTTGGCCTGCAAGTCCTTGTGGACGAGGGAGGAGAGCTTGGGGATGTCGGGGCGGCGTATACGGTTGAGGTAGTCCCGGAGGCGGGTTTCATTGAGGGTGGCCGGAGCGAGAAGCAAAAGTCCGCGGTCCTCCATGTCTCGTAGGTTCGAATGGCGGGCGAAGGCTCGTTTACGGAAGCTCTCGAAGGAAATTAAGTCGGGGTTTAGTTCGGTAGGGTGGGTAGGTTTGCGTCCTTCAACGATGCGGCTGTGGTTGAAGTTGAGGTTGAGTTGACCTCGTATGCGGGCGTAGGCGCCGTCGGAGTTTTCTTGGTGGCGCAGGAGTGCACCCCTATTCTGGATTTCCTGTATTTGCGAGGAGTTGCCGTGGCGTTTGAGCCAGAGCTTGAGCAGACGCTCCACTTCCTGATGGTCGCCTTTGTTTTGGGCGTGCAGGCAATGGAAGAAATAGTACTCGCGCGTGCCTGGAATGAGTTCGGTCAAGGGGACTGTTCTGTCCTCGGCCAAGGAGAATTTTTCCACGAAGCCGATGGAATTGGCGGAAAGCGAACTGGTTCCGAGGAGCAGGCCGGAGAGGAGAAGGAGTGCGAATGGTTTCATGGAGATAACGTTCTTACAGTGTTCCTAGGGAATTTATCAAAAAGAAGACGGCCGGGCGCGAGGAACGACCGTGACAAGTTTTCTGACGCGTGAAAAGCGAGTTTCTTGGAAAGTTTACCGCGGGTAACGTTGCCGGGTTGGGCACCAGCAGGTCGTGCGGCCTGCGACTTTATCCCGCCGGAGAGGCTTTCCCGTAGCGGGGCAACGTCCGCCGTCCTTCCAGCGGACGTGGAAGAGCCATCCTTCGGGTGGGTCGCCACCTCGCTTGCCCACGGTGGATAGGGCCCATCGGGCGACGAAAACCGTCGCCTCGTGGAGAGCCCGCAGGTTGGCGGGCGAAAGCGAACCCGAGGGGCGGGTCGGGGCGAGGCGGGCCCGCCAGAGGATTTCGTCCGCCATCCAGTTGCCCACGCCGGGAAACAGGTCCTGCATTAGTAGGGCGGCCTTGACAGGCATTCTCGGACGTCGGGCGAGGGAGGTTCGGAGGAGGTCGGTGGTGAAGGCGGCGGAGGTGACGGCGGGCGGATGGTCTCGCCACCATGTAGGGGCTTCGGTGTCTTGGTGAAAGAGGACGCGGCCGAATTGGCGGGGGTCGCGAAAAACGAGTGAACTCTTCTCCTGTCGGAGAACTAGGGCGTCGTGACGGTCGGCGGGTCGAAAATCCGCCTTTTCACTACGCAAATTCCCCGTCATGCCCAAGTGCAGGCCTAGCCAACCGTTACCCGAGAAGCGGAACAGCATTTTCTTTCCGTGAGTCTCGTGCGCATCCAAGGTCGAACCGGATATGCCGCGGGCCAAGGCGGCGGGAGAAACGTCGCGAAACACCCGGGACGCGCTCTGCGTCTCCACTTTCGTCACCAACGCACCCTTCCCCACGTTCCAAGCCTTGGCGGCGAAGGCGACTTCAGCGAGTTCCGGCATGGAGAATAACAAAGCCTCGGAAGAGGAAGGAGCCAAGCAAGAAGAGTTTACACGATATTCGTGTCATGCGTAATTTGAGGATTACCTTATCTGAAACTGTGCTTCGGTGGACGAAAGTGGAGGGGGCGAAGCGTGATTTGAGCGTCTCGGCCCAACGGCGATACCGGTTTTCTTGGTAGGACGGGTTCTTAGTGGTTGCGTTGGAGGTTGCGTACTGTTGCGGAAGATCTTTCCGACGGGCAGGAACTTAGTGTCGGTCTGTCGGTGTTGAATCCCTTTCGCAACAAGCCTAGGTAGGATAAAGTCCGGTGGATTAGACGGGGGCCGAGTTGAGGAGGCCGCGGCGGATAGCGACGTCGGCTTTTCGATTTGTTCTGACTTCGAGGATTTGGACGCCTTGCTTGGGTGGGTCTTGCAGTAGGGGAGGAAGGTCGGAGGGCTTCGGGACGAGCTTGTGGCAGGCACCGTGGGCTTGGGCTATTTGGGCGATGTCGGTTTTCTGGGAGGTGGCGAAGTGTTTTTCGAAGGCGGGTAGCTTGGCGACGGGCAGGTTTTCGAAGATGCCGCCGCCTTTGTTGTTGAGGAGGATTACGGTGAGGTTCCCGGCGAGGGTTTCGGTGGCTAGGAGGCCGTTGGTATCGTGGAGGAAGGCAAGGTCACCCGTGAGGAGGTAGGCGGGGGAGTCGGAGGCGTGAGCGATGCCCATGGCGGTTGAGAGGGTGCCGTCGATGCCGTTGGCGCCTCGGTTGGCGTGGAGGCGGCGTCCGCTCGCTCCGGGTTTCCAGAACCACTCGACGTCACGGATGGGCATGGAGTTGGCGACGAAGAGATCGCAAGCGTCGGGCAAGGCCTCGGAGAGAATGCGGGCGACGTTGCCTTCGAAGGGTTCGTCGAGTTTGGCGAAGGCGTCGTCGAGCCGGGCTTCGACTTTGCTTTCGGCTTCGGTCCAGGAGTCGAGCCATTCGAGGTCGGGATTGCCGAAGGGAAGGGAGTCGGCGAGGTGTGCGGCGTCGCAGGACAGGGGCAAGGCCCGACGGTGGAGGGGGTCAGGGTTCTGGGCGCCAGGGTGAAGTAAAAAAGTGGGGGCTTCGGTTTCCTCCAGCCAGGCTCGCAAGGTTTTGCAGGCGGGGAGCGGGCCGAGGGAGATTACAGCGTCGGGGTGGTGGGAGGAGCGGAAGCTGTCGTCTCGGAGAAGGTGTTCATAGCGGAGGATGCGTTGCGGGCAGGGGGTTTCGCGGAGGGGAGAACAGGGGTCGGCGAGGAGAGGGGCGGAAAGGCCTTCAGCGAGCCGGACGGCGTCTTCGGGAGGGACGTCCTCACCCGCCGTGATGAGGAGGCGGGAGTAGCAGGCGAGGAGGTCGGCGGGATCTTCTTCAGGGGTTAGCCGGGTGGGAACGGGAGGCCGGATTTGTTGGAAGAAGACTTCGGAATCGAAGCCTTCGGGCAGGGGAGGATTTGGCCCGTCTTCGTCGGAAAAGAAAGGTTCACGGAAGGGCAGGTTGAGGTGGACGGCGCCGGGGTTCCTTCCCGTGGCGAGATTGACGGCGTGGACGAGCGTTTGCCGCAGGTAGGCGAGGTGAGCCGAGGTGAACTCGGGGAGGCCGAGTTCGTGGAAGTGGCGGACCTGGGAACCGTAGAGTTTGGTTTGGTCGATGGCTTGGCCTGCCCGGCATTCCCGCAGTTCGGGAGGGCGGTCGGCGGTGAGGAGGAGTAGCGGGGCTTGGGATAGGTTGGCCTCGATGACAGCGGGATAGAGGTTGGCGGCGGCTGTGCCGGAGGTGCAGACGAGGGCGACGGGAGCTTGGGAACGCTTGGCCAGACCAAGGGCGAAGAAGCCGGCGGAACGTTCGTCGAGCAGGGGGAGGAGTTCGAGTCTGGGGTGGTCCGCGCAGGCGAGGACGATGGGCGTGGATCGGGAACCGGGCGAGTGGACGACGTGGCGGAGGCAAAGCCGGGCGAGGGTCTCCGCCAGGACGCTCCCGCAGGCTTGGTTGGACAGGGCGGTGCTGAGGTCGTCGGAGGAGGTCATGGAGGCGGGCGGAGAAGAGGTCTTCAGGATGTTTGCAGGGCGTCGAGCATGGCGTTTAGCTTGAGGTCGGTTTCGCGCTTTTCGTTGGCGGGATCGGAGCCTTGCACGATGCCTGCTCCGGCGTAAAGGGTGACTTCGTCGTCGAGCAGGTGGCCGCAGCGGATGGGGACCACGAACTCGGCGTCTCCCGCATGGTCGAGCCAGCCCGCTACGCCCGAATACCAACCTCGGCGAAACCCTTCTAGAACGGAGAGGTAGGGAAGTGCGCTCTTTCGGGGACTGCCACCCATAGCGGGGGTGGGGTGGAGGTCGGCCAGAATGTCGAGGGGGTGGAGGTGGTCGGGCAAATCGGCCCGGAGGGGCGTGCGGAGGTGTTGAAGGTTTGAGAGGCGGAGGAGGCGGGGGCGGCCTTCCACGGGGTCTTTCAGGCCGAGTTCCCGCAGACGTCGGAGAATGGAGTCCACGACGAGGCGGTGTTCCCGTCCCTCCTTGTCGTTGCCTAGGAGGGCGTGGCCGAGCCGGGCATCGGTGCCGGCTGTGCGTCCTCGCGCGGCGGTGCCGGCCAGGGCTTCGGTTTCCAGTTGTCCGGATGAAACGCGAAGGAGACGTTCGGGGGTGGCGCCGACGAGGAGGCCGGGGCGGCGGTCGGCGAGGCAGAAAGAGTGGCAATCGGGAAAGCGCTCACGGAGTTGGTGAGCGAGTGCGAAGGGAGAGGGAGCTCGGTCGGCTCGGTAGGTGATTTTGCGGGCGAGGACGATTTTGTGAAACTCGGCCTTTTGCAGGCGTGGAAGGACTTGAGAGACGGCAGCTTCATAGTCGGGCGTTTCGGTTTCGGGGGAGAGTACGGGGGCGGGGCGACGTCCGATGGAAGAGGGTTCGTTTCCGTTCGTAGCGTCGCTGGGTTCGTGGCTGAGGTGAGCGAGCTTAGTGTGGGCCTTCCAGATGCCTTGGGCGAGTTCGGCGAGTTCGGAGTCGGGGGTGATTTCGGCGTTGGCGATGGCGTAGTGGCGTCCGCCGCGGCGGAGGATTTGCCAACGGGGGAGAAAGAGGGCGAGGGGTGCGGGGTGGTCCGGGGTGGCAGGTGCGTCGTCCTCGAAGGTGGCCGCGAGGGCGATGCTGGGACCAGCTCCGCCGGGGGCCAGATCGCCCGTGGCGATGGTTCGGGAAAACAGGTCTTGTACGAAGGTTTTCGCTTCGGCAAAACGTTCCTGACCAGCGAACTCGGCGTAGACTGCGGCCTCTCCGCAGGCGAGGGCGAATTCTTCGGAGGGTCGCTCCACGTACCATAGGGGAGAACCTTCCCGACGGATAGATTCGAGGACGGCGAGGGGGTCGGCAAAGGGAGTTTCCACCACGATGGAGGCGAAGCGAGAGGCCGCCGTTCTTCGGGCCTCCTCGCGACAATGCCCGAGGAAGGCGGCGAGGGCGTCCTCGTCGCGAGAGGGGAAGGCGTCGGCGGGAATGGTCTGCACTTTCAGCGGGAGGCGGGCGGGACGTCTTGCTCGACGGGGAGCACGGGGTCCAGTCCGCCGGGGTGGAGAGGGTTGCAACGGGCGATGCGTTTGAAGCTCTTCCACAGGGCTATGGGCAAGGGGAAGCGGCGGAGGCACTCCAGAGCGTAGGCCGAACAGGTGGGGTGAAAGCGGCAGGCGGCATAGGGGCCGAGCAGGTATTTTTTTATGGGCGAGACGAGGCGGTAGGCGCGCACCAAAAGCACGAACGGACACGCGAGGGTCACGTTCACGTAGTGAAGAATCGGTCGGGAGTTGGGTGCGGGTTGCTCAGCCATTCCGGGCGGTTCGGCTTTTGGGCAGGGCCTTGGTTTCCACTTCCTTCCGCAGGTTGGCCACGACCTCGTCCAGCGGAGAGGGCCCGTCCAGTTCGGGGTTTGCTCGTGAGCGCACGGAGACCTTGCCTTCCTCGGCCTCGCGTTTGCCGAGCACCAGCATGTGGGGCACTTTGTCCGTCTCCGCCTTGCGGATTTTCGCCCCCAGTTTGGCCGATTGGAGGTCCGCCGAGGCCCGTAGACCGGCGGCTCGGAGGGTGACGAGGATTTCGTCCGCCTGAGGAAGTAGGTCGTCGTTCATGGGTAGGACGCGGACCTGTTCGGGGGCGAGCCAGGTGGGGAAGTTGCCCGCAAAGTGCTCAATTAGGAGTCCGCAGAAGCGCTCCATGGAGCCGAAGGGCGCCCGGTGAATCATGACGGGACGGTGATCCTGATTGTCGGAGCCGACGTAGGAGAGGTCGAAGCGCTCGGGGAGGTTGTAGTCCACCTGCACCGTGCCGAGCTGCCACTCCCGACCGATGACATCCTTGACCACGAAGTCGATTTTCGGCCCGTAGAAGGCGGCTTCCCCCGGTTCCTCGACGTAATCGACGCCGAGGGTCTTCACCGCTTCGCGGAGTGCAGCCTCGGCCTTGTCCCAGGCGGCGGGGTCGCCCACGTACTTGTCGGAATCGGGGTCGCGCAGGCTGACGCGCACTCGGTAATCCTCCATGCCGAGAATGGAGAAGACGAGTTTGACTAGTCCGAGACAGCCTTGAATTTCGTCCTGAAGCTGGTCCTCGCGGAGGAAGAGGTGGGCGTCGTCCTGAGTGAAGCCACGTACGCGCGTCATGCCGTTTAGTTCGCCCGATTGTTCCCAACGGTACACTGTGCCGAACTCGGCCAAACGAATGGGCAAGTCCCTGTAGGAACGTTGCTCGGAACGGAAGATTCGGATGTGCATTGGACAGTTCATCGGCTTGAGGAGGTAGCCGTCGATTTCGCCCTCGTCGAGCTTGTTGGCGAGTTCTGAACAGGAGCAACCTTCTTGGGCGAGCCGGTCGAGGCAGTCCCGGTGAATGATGGGCGGGTACTGCGAGTCCTGATAGTAGGGGAAGTGGCCCGAAGTGCGGTAGAGGTCTAGCTTGCCCACATGGGGAGTGTACACTTGGGAGTAGCCCTGCTTGGCCAGTTCCTCGGAAATGAAGGTTTCCAGCTCCTGCCGTACGATAGCCCCATTCGGCTTCCAGAGTACGAGCCCTTGGCCTACCATTTCATCTATATGGAAGAGCCCGAGGTCGCGTCCCAAGTTGCGGTGGTCACGCTTCTTGGCCTCCTCCAAACGTTCGAGGTATTCGTTCAACTCATCCTTGGTGGGGAAGGCGGTGCCGTAGATGCGTTGGAGTTGCTTG
>CAXGVD010000011.1:0-16329 GCA_964012695.1 uncultured Opitutia bacterium | reverse complement strand
TTCGGGCCCAACGACCGTTGCCGTCCATAATCAACGCTACGTGGCGCGGCTTGCACTCGCCCGTCTGTGTCTCCGAGAGGGACATACGAAAGGAAAAAACCTCATTTCAACGCCAAACCCTCCTAATGACAACTTGGAAAGCCGAGGCGGCGAAGAGATGCTCCAACCCTTGGCTACTTTTTTGTTCGTGAGGCCCGTTGAGTTTGGCTACACGACGTTGTTTTTAACCAAACCTTCCGATCAGATGACCGAGGTAATTGAAACCAGAAGGCTCACCAAGCGCTACCGGGACGTGGTGGCGGTGGACGGCTTGGACCTCACGGTTTCGGCGGGTTCGGTTACGGGACTGCTCGGCGGTAACGGGGCGGGAAAGACCACCACGCTCTCCATGTTACTCGGCTTACTCAAGCCCACTTCCGGTGAAGTACGTATTTTCGGTGAGGACTTCGTCGCGAACCGCTTTCCAGCCCTCGCTAGGATGAATTTCTCCTCCCCCTATGTGGACTTGCCCCAACGGCTCACCGTGCGGGAAAACCTCACCGTGTACGCCAAGCTGTACGGTTTCGAGAACGCTCGCTCCGTGGTGTCCCGTTTGGCCGAGGAGTGGCAACTGGAGGAGTTTCTCGACCGGCGAGTGCGTCGCCTCTCCTCCGGCCAAAAGACTCGGGTGTCCCTCGCCAAGGCCTTTGTCAACGAGCCCGACCTCCTTCTTCTCGACGAGCCTACCGCAAGCCTTGACCCCGAAACCGCCTCCTGGATACGGGACTTCCTGCGGGACTATTGCCGCCGCCGGAACGCCACCATTCTTCTAGCCAGTCACGACATGCGGGAGGTGGAACTCCTTTGCCGAGAGGTGATCCTTCTGCGGCAAGGCAAGCTAGTGGAGCGCGGTTCGCCCGCCGAGCTGTTGAAGCGCTTCGGCCGAAAAAACCTCGAAGACGTTTTTCTCGATGTGGCCCGCGGTGAGGGGAGGGCGGGTTCGTGACGAACCTAAGCCCTAGCTTCCGCCGTCGCGTCGGCGCCCTCCTCCTGCGCTACCTCTACCTGTTGCGCAGTTCCTGGCCCAGGGTGATCGAGATCGCCTACTGGCCCACCATGCAGCTCATCATTTGGGGCTTCGTCACCGAGCACTTCGCTCGCTATGACGAGCAGCTCTCCGCCACCGGCATCCTCATCTCCGCCGTGCTTGTTTGGGACTCTCTGTTCCGTTCCCACGTCAGTTACACCTTGTCTTTTCTTGAGGAGCTTTGGTCCCGCAACCTCGCCAACCTCTTTGTGGCTCCGCTACGTCCCTGGGAACTCGTCATCGCTCTCGCCTCCATCAGCATGGTTCGCACGCTCATCGGTATCGTGCCCGCCGCCCTCCTTGCGATTCCCTTCTTCGGTGTTTCCGTCTTTGACATGGGTCTGCCTCTCCTCGCTTTCTTCCTCAACCTGGTCCTTTGCGGTTGGGCCATTTCCTTGGCCGTATCGGGCATTTTGATTCGCTACGGGCTAGGTGCCGAGAGCCTCACCTGGGTCCTTCCCTTCCTCATCGCTCCAGTTTCCTGCATCTACTACCCTGTCGCTACCCTGCCGCCCTGGCTCCAGACCATCGCCTCCGGGGTCTCCACCTCCCACGTCTTCGAAGGCATGAGAGCCCTTCTTCTCGAAGGCGAACTCCGCCTCGACCTCCTCGCCAACGCCTTCTTCCTCAACCTCCTTTACCTCGGCATAGGCTTCGCCTGCTTCCTCGTCGCTTTCCGAGCCGCCCGCCGGCACGGACTCCTGCTCCAAGTCGGCGAGTGAGGGGGAGTTTCAAGATGGCGGTGGTCGGGTCCGGTCAGGGCATTGGAAACACTTTTGGATCAAGACATTATTAACGATTGTAGGGAGGGCCCCGGTATTCCTTCCTCGTTGCCACACCCTCTGTTTTTTCCTTTGCTGTCCCATTTACATTCAAGACTTCATGGCCAAGATAAACGCAAACTACGACAAGCTCGCCGCCGGTTACCTCTTCCCCGAGATCGCCCGCCGTACTAATTCCTTCCTCGACGTCAATCCCGGTGTCGAGGTCATGCGCCTGGGCATCGGCGATACTACCGAGCCCATCGTCCCCGCCGTACTCGACGGCCTCCACAAGGGCGTGGACGACCTTTCCCAAGCCGAGTCCTACTCGGGTTACGGGCCTTCCGAGGGCGTCACTCCCCTGCGGGAAGCCATCGCCGCCCTCTATCGGGAGCAAGGCGCGGAGGTCCGGGCCGACGAGATTTTCGTCAGCGACGGGGCCAAGTCTGACTCAGCCAACTTCCAGAGCATCTTTGCCGAGGAAAACGTCGTGGCCGTGCAAGACCCTGCCTATCCCGTGTATGTGGACAGCAACGTTATCGCCGGCCGGGCAGGAGTCGCCGGGGGTGACGGTTACGACGGTCTCGTGTACATGCCCTGCTCGGAGGACAACGACTTCTTCCCCGCCGTCCCCGACAGCAAGGTGGATCTCATTTACCTGTGCAGCCCCAACAACCCAACGGGCGCCGTAGCCACCAAGGCGCAACTCAAGACCTTCGTTGATTACGCCCGCGAGCACCAAGCCGTGATCCTCTACGACTCCGCCTACGCCGCCTTTATCACCGACCCCGAGCTTCCCCGTAGCATCTACGAGGTGGAAGGCGCTCGCGAATGTGCCGTGGAAATCAACAGCTTCTCCAAGACCGCCGGCTTCACGGGGGTGCGCCTCGCCTGGACTATCGTGCCCAAGGACTGCGTCTGCGAAGATGCCGCTTCCGGTAAGCTCCACGCCCTCTGGACGCGCCGACAGAATACCTTCTTCAACGGCGCCTCAAACGTCGTGCAGGCCGGCGGTCTCGCCGTGCTTTCCTCCGAGGGTCGCAAACAGACTGACGAGCAAGTCGCCTTCTACCTGGAGAACGCTCGTATCATCGCGGACGGCCTCCGCTCCCTTGGCATCACCACCTACGGCGGTGGCAACGCCCCCTACGTTTGGATGAAGTCTCCAGGCGGGCTCTCCTCTTGGGACTTCTTCGACAAGCTTCTTGGCGAGTGCCACGTGGTCGGCACGCCCGGTTCTGGTTTCGGTCCGGCAGGAGAAGGTTTCTTCCGCCTTAGTGCCTTTGGTCACCGGGAAAACGTCGAGCGAGCTGTGGCGAGCATCAAGGAAAACCTCAAGACTTGAGAATCCGTTCCTGGTTGGGAAAGCGAACCTTTGTCGGTTGGCGGACAAATGCCTTACAGCAAGGCGCCCGCCACGGCGGCCGTCATTAGGCAGGCGACGGTGCCGCCCAGCAAGGCACGCCAAGCCAGTTCCGCGAGGTTCTTCCGCTGACCGGGGGCGAGGATGGCGATGCCCGCCACCTGAATCCCAACCGAGGCCAAGTTCGCGAATCCGCACAAGGCGTAGGCGCAGACGGCCAAGGTACGCTCGTTCGTTAAAGCCCCAGCCTCCCGCAATTCGGCCAGCTTTGCGTAGGCCATGAACTCGTTCGTGACCAGCTTTTCGCCGAGCAATCTCCCAACCTGCATGGCGTCCTCGAGCGGCGTCCCGGTCAACCACGCGAATGGCGCGAACAACAACCCGAGAAGAAATTGGAGAGTGAGCCCGTCGAACTTTCCGCCGGTATTTGCGGTGATGCTTTCGTTCCATCCTGTCCACTCTCCGAGCAAGTCCTTGCCCACGTAGTTGAGGAAGGAGACCATTGCGGTGAATACCAACAGGATGGCTCCCACGTTCACCGCCAGAGCCACGCCTTGGGAAGTTCCGCGGGCGAGGGCGTCGAACAGGTTCGTCCCCACGTCCCCTTTCTCCAGCTTCAGCTTATCGTCTACCTTCTTCGTCTCTGGCATCAGAATCTTGGCGCAGACGATGGCCGCGGGGGCGGACATTAGCGAAGCCGTCATCAAGTGCTTGGCGAAAAGCGCTCTCGCCTCGGGATCGTCTCCGCCGAGGAAACCGACGTAAGCCGCGAACACTCCGCCCGCAATTGTGGCGAAGCCGCCCGTCATCAGGCAGGTAATTTCCGATCGGGTCATCTTTTCCAAGTAAGGCCTGATCAGCAAAGGCGCCTCCGTCTGCCCCACGAACACGTTCGCCGAAGCCGCCAGACACTCCGCGCCGGACAAGCGCATCGTCCGCCGCATCACCCAAGCCAGACCCATCACCACCCGCTGAAGAACGCCGAGGTAATACAGCACGGAGGACAATGCGGAAAAGAAGAGGATGGACGGCAATACCCGAAACGCGATCACTGTATTGAATTCGCGAGCATCCTCAGCCAGCTTGCCGAAGACGAAGACGGCTCCTTCGTGAGAAAACTCAGTAAGGCGCACGAATCCTCGCGATACCCATTCCACCGCACCGCTCACATATGGCGCCTTAAGTAACAACAACCCGAATACCAACTGTAGCCCGATGCCGCCACCCACCAAACGCCAGTCGATTGCCTTTCGTTTCCTTCCGAACGCCCAGCACAAGGCAACCAAGACAAACACCCCGAATACACTGTGTAGTATTTCCATGAACCGAAGGGAGGCCCTTTCAGGATTCGCGCAACAAGGACACGTATCCGGCTTGTCTAAAATGCAAGTCGTAAGACAAGGCTTCCTTAAGGATTAATTTTTTCATGACGAGGAAGGAAGAGCAATCCACCAACTCTCATTTTTGTCGCCTCGCATGCCGTAAAACCGCAAAGCATCTGATAACAATAACTTCGACATGGGTTCTATCATTACGTCCTCGGTGGTAAGCAATTTGTTTGTTGTAGGAAAGTCACGTTGTCGCACGAAGCGTCCCAATGGCGAGCACGAATTGAGTAATTCCGATAAAACCAGTTGAGTGGAAACCATTGCGCACCAGCTTGGTGCCCGAGAAACGGAAAGCGCCTTGTCATGCAATTGGTCGCACCTGGAAATTGGGCTAACCAGTAGCCGGCGTCTGCAACTACAGTTTTCGTTCACTTGGTTGAATTCGATTCTACGACAAGGCTTTTCTTGTAGTAGATGGACTAATCGTCGGGTGCGTCAGACCTCGTCTTGCGGGGGAGGTCCGCATCTATGTCTGCAACCTTTTTCGAAATGGGATCGGCTTCATCTGAAGAACCGGTGGAAGGCTCGGCCAAAATGTAGAGATTTCCTCGAGCATGCCCTCGTATTTCTTTCGGTTTTTACGGTGATTCTCTTTGTCCTCCGAAGTTTTCGGCCTTATCAAACGAGTTCGGCCTTCAAGTTCTTCTGTATTGACCTCGCTTTTTTCTCAATCATCAAGCAACGGATGATTGAAGGCAATACGCAGGAAGGCAAGAACGCCCTAGTCGTTGGCGGGGGGTCGGGAATGGGAGCCGCCATTGCGGCCTCCCTTGCGAACGCAGGCGCCAGAGTCGCCGTCTCCGGCCGCAGGGCGGACAAACTGGAAGAGGTGGCGGCCGCCACGCCCGAAGGTCTCGTCATCCTGCCCAAGGCCGCCGACGTGGCCGACCGGGAGAGCCTGGCCGGGTTGTTCTCATGGTTCGACGCCGAAGTCGGTCCTCTTGACATCCTCGTGAACGCCGCCGGGCTGAATGTGCCCAAGCGGGCCATGACGGACTTGTCTCCAGTGGACTGGGACCTCGTGCTGCAAGTCAACCTTACCGGGGCTTACGACTGTCTTCGTCTCGCCCTCGATAGGATGCGGCCCCGCAAGAACGGCCTCGTGGTAATGATCAATTCGGTCTCGGGCAAGCGTTCGCACCCTTTGGGCGGGGTTGCCTACAATGCCTCCAAGTTCGGCATGACGGCTCTAGGCAGCTGCGTCGGGGAAGAGGAGCGCGAGAACGGCATACGCATCACCAACCTTTTTCCCGGTGAAGTGAACACGCCTATTCTGGATAAACGTCCAGTTCCGCCCCCGCCCGAGCATCGGGCCGCCATTCTTCAACCGGAGGACGTTTCCCAAGCCGTTCTCATGCTGGCCGAACTTCACCCCAGGGCTCATGTGCCTGAACTCGTTCTGAAACCGACCAACCAGAGCTTTCTGTAGGCGAACCTGCAACGCGGTTCGGCGACTGCCTTCCGCTTTCCGCTTTCCGCTTTCCTTCGACCGGTATATTCTTGGGCGGTTTCCATGTCCGAAGCCTTAGAAATTCCCGAAGTACTTCCCGCCATGACTTTACAGGGGATGGTCTTTTTCCCGAAGGCCATGATGCCCTTGTACGTGTACGAGGACCGGTACCGCCTGATGCTCAAGGAGGTTCTTGGGGCTCACCGCATGTTCGCCTTAGTAGGGCGCCGGGAAGACGTTTCGGAAGAGGAGGCGGAGTGCGAACCGCCTGCTTCCGTGGCCTCGGTGGGGTTGATTCGGGTATGCCGAAAAAACCCGGACGGCACGGCGTTTCTTCTTTTGCAGGGCGTGTCCCGCATACGAGTCAAGGAGGTGGTGCAGGAATCGCCGTACCGGATGATTGCGGTCGAACCCTTGGAGACGGTGGTTGACAAGCCAATGGCGGGAGATCGCGAGGAGTTGCGGCGCTTGTTGGAGGAAAATCACGATTTAGGCGGGGACGCCACGGAGGACATGCTGAACTTCCTTAACCCCTTGGAGGACGATGTGGCCTATGTCGATCTGGTGGCCTTTACCTTGTGCAGCGAGGCGATGAAGAAGCAACGGCTCTTGGAGACCTTGAACTTGGAGGAGCGTACGGACTTATTGGTTGAAGATTTGCGTCGGGAAAACGAGAGGCTCCGTTTGCTCAAGGAAGCCTTGGGCGATATGCCGGATGAAGATTTCGATGCGAACTGAAGTGACGGAGATTGTAGAATGAGTGAAGAGTTGAGCGTGGAGGAAAAGGCCCGGCGGGTGGCTAAGTTTCGCCGAATCGTGGCCTACCGAAAGGTGGCGGGGTTCTTTTTCGCCATCGTGGGAGCGGGGCTTTTAGTCGTGGGTCTGCAGGAGAATAAACCGTTGGTCGCCCTGAACGGCGCCATGTTCGGCGGCTACGGAGTTTACATGGTCATTCAATCCAAGCGGGCCATGCAAAAGTTGGGCGGTTGAGCGGAGGGGGCTGGGTGTATTAGTTCTATGGGCCCTATGAACTGCCACTTCCGTCTTCCCTTTACTCCCCTTTCAGGTCCCGCTTCATGAGAGAGCCAATGGCTTCCTTGGGAGACTTGCCTTTATGGAGGATTGCGTGGACCTCAGAGAGTATGGGGGCTTCGAGCTTTTTTTCGAGGCAGAGGGTGTGGAAGTTGGCGGTGGTGGCGTAACCTTCCACGACGGAGCGCTGCCCTTTCACGATGACGCTAGCTTCTTCCCCGTTTCCTATGCGCAGGCCGAGAGTGCGGTTTCGGCTCCAGTCTCCCGTGCAGGTGGCCACGAGGTCGCCGAAGCCGCTCAGTCCGTAAAAGGTTTCTCTGCGACCGCCGAGGGTTTGGCCCAAGGACACCATTTCGTTGAGGGAGCGGGTGAGTAGGGCGGCCCGAGCGTTATCTCCGAGGCCAAGCCCGTCGCCTATGCCGGCGGCGATTGCGTAGACGTTCTTGAGGCAACCGCCGAGGCCGACGCCGGGAAGGTCGTCGGAGCGGTAGGCACGGAGGCTGTCCGAGCTAAGGGCGGTTTGAGTCCGGGTGAGAAGGGTTTCGTCTCCGGAGGCGGCCACGACGACGGCGGCGGGCTTCCCTTCGGCCACTTCCCGGGCGTAGGTGGGGCCGGAGAGGTAGCCGACGGAGGCGTCTTCTCCGAGTTCCTCCCGCAGGACTTGGTGCGGCAGGAGATTGGTTCCCGGTTCCAGACCTTTGCAGAGGGCGAGGTGGGGACCGGCGTTCCAGGCGTCCTCGTGGAAGGCCGCGACGCGTCGGCAGGTTTCGCGCAGGGCCTTGGAGGGGCAGGCGTAGAGGAGGACGTCCGCCTCCATCACCAAGGGGCGGGTTTCACAACCGATTTGCAGGTCGTTGGGCAGGGAGAGGCCGGGGAGGTAGTCCGTGTTTTCGCGAGCGGAGGCCATTGCGAGGGCGTGTTCCGTTCGGCGGGGAGCCAAAGTGACGACGTGGCCCGCTTCCAAGAGGCGCAGGGCCATGGCGGTACCCCAAGAACCGGCTCCGAGGATGCAGAAGTTCATGGTGACGATGAAGGGTTGGGGAGGCGAGGGCCGGGATAGGCGTGTGTCATGGGTAGCGTTTTTCGCGGACGTCCCGGACGAAGTTGGCGAGGGCGTCCGCGGCTTGGAGCGAGAGATCAGCGTAGGGCTTGACGAAGGAGGGTGTGGGGCCGGGGGTGAGGCCGAGCACATCTGGCGTGACGATGATTTGGCCGTCGCATCCGGCTCCGCTTCCTATGCCGATGAGCGGCACTTGGAGAACCCGGGTGAGTTCCGCCGCCACTTCCTCGCGAACCATCTCGGCGACGATGGCGAAGCATCCGGCTTCTTCGAGGGACACGGCGTCGGCGAAGAGGTTTTCGGCTTCCTCACGGTCGTTGGCGAACTTACGGTAGCCGCCAAGGGTCTTGACCATTTGGGGTTGGAGCCCGACGTGCCCGAGGACGGGGACGCCAGTGTTGACGAGGCGTTCCACGTCGTCGGCCACGTCGCGTCCTCCTTCCACTTTAACGGCGTCGGCTGCGCCTTCCTGCATGAGGCGTCGGGAGGCGAGGAGGAGGCGGTCGAAGGAGAGCGAGGCTTCGCCGAAGGGCAGGTCGGCCACGAGAAGGCAGTCGGGGTTTCCCCGGCGGGCGGCCGCGGCGTGGTGGACCATGGCGTCGAGGGTGACGGGCACGGTAGTCTCGAAGCCGAGGAGGGTGGTGCCCACCGAGTCCCCGACAAGGAGGAGGTCCGCGCCCGCGTCCGAGACGAGCTTGGCGAAGGGTGCGTCATAGGCGGTGAGGGCTACGATGGGGCGCTTGCCCTTGAGGTCCCGTACGTAGGTTACGGTGGGCCTGCGGTCTTGGGGGACCTCGGCGTCGGAGGCGCGGTCGGAAGCGGAAGGGCGGCGAGGCCCCGAGCTTCGGCGTTTAACCTTGTGCGGGCTCGCCTTCGCCTTCGTGGAGCCAGCGGGCGTTTCGGCTTTGGAGGTCTCGGTCTGTTTCGGGGCCGCCTTTGGGCGGCGTGAAGATCCGCCGCCCTTCGAGCTTTTCTTCGCTTTTTCGCTTTTTTCGTCTTCAGGCATGTTCCACCTCGGTCAGAAAGTTTTGCAGGGCGGTTTCTATGGCGACGGCTTCCTCCGGAGAAAGCTCCCATTCGGCCGCCTTGCAGGTTTCGCCTATTTGTCCTTTGCGGCGAGCCCCGACAATTGCGGAGGTCACCTCGGGGCGCAAGAGTGCCCAGGCTACCGCGAGTTGTCCCACCGTGTGGCCGCTTTGGGAGGCGATGGACCGGAGGGCGTCCTGAAAGACAAGAAAGTGGGCGAGGGCTTCGTCCGTCTGGACGTACTTGACGACTGGGTGGTCTGTCTTGTGTTTGCGCCAATCGTTGTCGGGGAGGGAGTCGTGCCACTCTCGGGACACCTTGCCCGTAAGGAATCCGGAGTGCATGGGGCTGTAAACTACGACACCCGTGTCGTGACTACCGCACCAGGGGAGCACTTCCTTTTCGATGTCCCGGGCGAGGAGACTGTACATGGGTTGGTTGGAGGAGACGTGTCCAAGGGCTTCCGCGGTTTCGAGGTGATCTTTGCCGAAGTTGCAGACACCGGCCCAACGGATTTTTCCCTCGGCCTTGAGGTCGAGCAGGGCTTGCCAGCCTTCCTCCACGTTTTCTACGGGTTCGGGCCAGTGGATTTGGTAGAGATCGATGCAGTCCGTATGGAGGCGTTTAAGCGAACCTTCCACCTCTTCGAAGATCGTTTCGCGGGAGATGAAGCGTCGGGGTTTTCGGTCTTCGCCGGGTAGTACGCCGCACTTGGTGGCGAGGATGACGTCTCCGCCCTTCCATTCCTTTACCGCCTTGCCGACCGAGGATTCGGAGACGCCGAATCCGTAGGCGTGGGCCGTGTCTATCCAGTTAACGCCACAGTCCAGGGCCTCGTGAATGGCGGCGATGGAGTCCTTTTCGTCCTGGTCACCCCAGCCCATGCCCCAGTCGCCGCCGCCTATGGCCCAAGTGCCTAGGCCGATGACCGATAGTTCCAAGTCCGTGTCTCCGAGTTTTCGCGTCTTCATGAAGTTGCGTGTTGCATTAAAGCCGCGTGGAGTTTGCGGCGCGGAGAAATGACCAAACCCGGATGAGCGGCGGAGTCGAACTCGAAAAACGCCGGCGAGGCTTGAATTCCGGTCCTTTTCCGTTCAATAATCCCTGTTATGAAGACCATACTCGTTACGGGGGCGAGCCGAGGAATCGGGCTCGAATGGACGCGCCAATGCTTGGAACGCGGGCACCGCCTGTTGGCGACCTGCCGCCTGCCCGAGGCCTGCTCGACCTTGGACGCCTTTCGGGAGAAGCACTCCGACACCTTGGAAGTTCTTCCATTGGACGTGGAGGACGAAGCTTCCGTGAGCGACTTGTTCGCGAAGCTCGATGAACGCGGCGAAACCATCGACCTCCTCTTCAACAACGCCGGCGTCATTGACTGGGATGACCTCTCCGCGGTATCCGCCGCCTCCCTTGAGCACGTGTACAAGGTGAACCTCGTAGGGGCTCTGCTCGTCCTGCGGGCCGCCGTTCCATGCCTACGTCGTTCGGGTAACCCCGTGGTCGTGAACGTCTCTTCGCGTCTGGGTTCCATCGAGTTGCGCGGCGACACGCAACTGGGAGGAGCCATTGGTTACCAATGCGCCAAGGCCGCCCTCAACATGCTGACCAAGCAGGCCTCCATCGATCTAGCCCCCGCCGGTGTCACCGTACTTTCTCAGAGTCCCGGTTGGGTGCGTACGGACATGGGAGGGGAGGAGGCCAAGTACTCGGTGGAGGAGTCCGTGGCGAACATGCTCGGCCACCTCGAAAACGCCGGCCCCGCTCTCAACGGCAAGTTCATCGGAGAGGACGGAAGCGAGCTGGCCTGGTGATTTTTCCTCGCCGGGGCGAACCCGGCGCGAGAATATGCCTGCTTATACTTTTTAATTCCTCGTACGTACGACGCCCGACCCGATAACCATCTCTTCCTCTATGAAACACCTTACGCTCCTTCTCGGGGCCGGCCTGCTCTGGGCCGCGTCCGCTCACGTCCTCCAAGCCGCTAAGCCTAAGAGTAAGCCCCTAGCCGTGGGCGATGCAGTTCCCGTCTTCTCCACCCTCGACGACCAAGGCGAAAAGTGGAGCTCCGCCGACCTCCTCGGCAAGAAACACCTCATCGTCTATTTCTATCCCGCCGCCATGACGGGGGGGTGCACCAAGCAGGCCTGCGCCTACCGAGACGACCGCGACAAACTCGCCAAGCTGGATGCCGTAGTTGTCGGAGTGAGTGGTGACAATCCCGCCGGCCTCGCTCTCTTTAAAAAGGCCGAACGGCTCAACTTCACCCTCCTCGCCGACGAAAAGGGCGCCGTGGCCAAGAAGTTCGGCGTGCCAGCTGGTAAGGGCGGTTCCATCAAGCGGACCGTGGACGGCAAGGAAGTCACCCTCTCCCGAGGCGTGACTACCAAGCGTTGGACCTTCGTAGTCTCCAAGGAAGGCAAGGTCGTGTACAAAAACGACAAGGTGAACGCCACCAAGGACAGCGAAGCCGTCCGGGCCGTCCTTGCCAAACTCTGAAACCACGCGGCCCGCTTTCTCCAAACTCGCTTCCTTGTTTCCTTGACCACTCTCGAATACGCCTCTCTTCCCGGCCGAGCCCGCCGGGACCTCAAGGCCCGGGCCAAGACCCGGTCCGTTGACCTCCGCGTCGGTCGGAAAGGCGTGACAGCCAACCTCCTAGCCGAACTTCGCGCAATCTTCGAGAACGAGGAACTCGTCAAAGTCGGCTTCATTCACCCTGAACGTTCCGAACGCTCAACCCTTCTCGCCGAACTGGAGGACAAATTGGCCGCATCCTCGGTAGCAGTCGCGGGAAAAACCGCTACCCTGTACAAACCGCTGGCCAAGCAGGAACACGGAGCGAAACCTTCGTAAACCGACGACATGCAACCACCCAAACCACTCGACACAGGAGATCAAGCTCCCGCCTTCACCTTTCGTGAAGCGGACGGAACCGAACGGGCCTCGGAGGAACTCGCCGGCTCCCCCTATCTCGTCTACTTTTATCCCAAGGACAATACTCCTGGTTGCACCGCGGAATCCTGCGGCTTCCGCGATCACCACGACGCTCTTGGCAAGCTCAAGCTCACTGTAGTCGGCGTGAGTTGCGACTCGGAGAAATCCCATCAAAAGTTCCGCGACAAGTACGACCTTCCCTTTCCCCTAGTCTCCGACGAGACCCGCGAAGTCGTGCAAGCCTTCGGCGTCTGGGGCGCCAAGAAGTTCATGGGCCGAGAATTCGAAGGCATCCACCGCATGTCCTTCCTCGTCGGGCCGGACGGCAAAGTGGCCAAGGCCTACCACAAAGTGAAAGCCAAGGAACACCCCGACGAAGTTCTCGCCGACGCCGAAGAACTGTACGGGTAAAGAACTTTGCGAAAGCCTTAAGGGGCATCGACATTCTCGTTGGGCAATCCTTCGAGGTAGATTCAATCCACCCTCATTGCTCTAGGCTTCGCGTAGGTCAAGCGCTGCAAAAAGGATTAGGCAGACGGCATCGGAATTGGATGTGTGAGCAAGGATTTAAGGCACCTTTTCGTCGCCGCCGATTGTCGTTGAAACCCCCGCCGCCCCGGCAAAAATGCGCTCCATGGCTCGACAAAACAAACCAGTCCGCAAAATCTCCGTGGACAAGGAGAAGTTCACGCAACGAAATGTGATGCAGCGCAGCGCGGACGAAATGGGGAAGTTCGACAACGCTTCCGCCACCTCCGTCCCCATGGCCAAAGCCGCCCTCCTCGGCCTCGCTCTAAGCATCTTCTTCTACCTATTTGTCCTCCTCTTCGCCCTCTCCGAGAGCACCAGCGTCATCAAGGCCTATTTTTACGACCGCGGTTGGGTCCCTTACGTCCTTACCTTCCTCACCTTCTGGTCCTTCGGCGTCCTCATCCTGAAACGCCGAAAACTCTTGAACCAACTCAATGTCATACAGTTCAAGCTACTTCCCGAAGAAATCTCCCACGACATTCGGGAGGACAACCTCGACAAGTTCGAAGCCCACGTCAAACGCCTCGGCTTCGATCCCAAGGAAAGCTTTCTCGTCACCCGCATCCTTCGCGGACTGGAGCACTTCCGAGTCCGCCGCAACCACTCCGAAACTTCACACGTACTCGGCTCCCAGTCGGAAATCGACGCGGCCATGATCGACTCCAGTTACGTAATCGTCAAAGTCTTCATCTGGGCCATACCCATCCTCGGCTTCATCGGTACCGTCCTCGGCATCAGCGACGCCGTGGCCAGCTTCGGCGGCGAAATGGGCGCCGCCGCCGACATCGAAGTCATCAAAGAAAAACTCGGCCAAGTCACGGGCGGCCTCAGCGAAGCTTTCGACACCACCCTCGTCTCCCTTGTCTTCAGCCTCCTCGTCATGTTCCCCACCAGCATGATGCAGAAATCAGAGGAAGACCTTCTCAACAAAGTGGACGAGTACTGCAACGAATTCTTCCTCAAACGTCTCCGTGAACCCGCCGGAATCGCCGCCGGACGCTCCGGCGGCGCACAAGCAGCCGCTCTCATGGACCGCATCGAACACCTCCAAGCCTACCTCGTCCAAGTGCAGGAGTCCCAAGCCTACGTCGCCGAGCAAATGACCCACCTCGCCCAGCACTTCGGAACTATCGCCGGCGTCGAACCCGCCGAAGAGGAATTGCCGTCTCCGACCGCCCAAGGATAGCCTGAACGCAGGACGCCGAGCCCATGGGCAAAAGGAAAAAAAAGGACGACCTCAAGGTCTCCCTCTTCCCCTTCCTTAGCATTCTCGCGTGCGTCCTTGGCATCCTCACCCTCATGATCACCGCCATCGTCATCGCCCAAATCGATCCACAAGCCGTCAACGAAAAGATAGAAGACGCCCTCGCCGAAGAGCAAGAATTTCAACAAAAAATGGCCGCTCAACGCGCCGAAATCGACAAACTTCGCCAAGAAGTCGAACAAGTCCGCCGCTCCCCTGCCAAACCCATCGATCCCGCCCGCAAAGACCAGCTCCTTCAACAAATCAAACAAACCGAAAATCAAGCCAAACAAGCTCAAGAACTCCGTAAAGACATCCAAGACGTCACCAAAAAACGCGACGACGCCAAAGCCCAAGTCGCAGCCGCCACCACCTCCCTCGCCAACGCCACGGAAGAATGGGACCAAAAGAAGGACCCGAGTAAATTCGCCACCATGGTGGTCAAGCCCAGTGGCAGCGGAGCAGGAGGCGAACTCGAACCCACCTTCGTCGAATGCAGGGAAGAAGGCCTCGTCGCCTACGGCAAAGACGGCAAATCCGCCTTCAAGGTGAAAAAAGCCGAAATCCCCAAGCACCAAGGACTGAAGAACTTCGTCCGTAAAATCGCCAGCGAAGCCCCCTTCCGCTTCTGGCGCGCCAAAGACGGCCGGAAACTGGAAGCCGCCTTCGTCAAAAACCAAGGAACCGCCTTCATTCTCAGGGACAAAAAAGGAAATCAATTCCCCGTCTCCCGCTTCCAACTATCCTATGCATCAGTCGCCGCCGGCCTCAAAATCGAACAAGCCCGCAAAGACAAACGCCCCGAGCCCACCACCCGCTATCTCATCTTCCTCATCCGCGACAAAGGCTTCTCCACCTGGGCCGCCGCCGCTAAACTTTGCGACGCCAACGGCTGCAAAAACGGACGCCTTCCCCTCGACGGCGAAGGCGAACTCGACCTCTCCCTCTTCGCCCCTCCTCCCCCGGATTCGCTCCCATGAAAAAGCGTAAACGAGACGAAGCCGGCAGCCTCGATTCCCTGCTCGACACCATGACCACGGTCGTCGGCATCCTCATCATCCTCCTCATAGTCGTTCAACTCGGGGCCGACTCCGCCGTCAAACGCATCGTCGAAGAACAAAAAAAAGAAGACGTCCAACTTCTCGAAGACCTCGCCATGCGTCAATTCGATCAACAACGAGCCGCTCTACTCGGCGAAAAACAAATCCTCCAGCAAGAAGCCGCCGCCAACAACCAAACCGCCCAAAAACTCCTCAACGAAATCGCCGCTCTCGAAAAACGACTGTCTACCCTCCGCTCCAAGGCCCCCGACCTGCCCAAACTCAAGAAAGACCTCCAAACCCTCGAGCAACAACTTCTCGCCGCTCAAAAAGAAGAACAAAAAAAAGCCGCCGAACTCAAACGCCTCCGCGCCCTCATCGCCAAAGCCCCCAAACCCACCCCCGCCTCCCTTAGCAAAGACGTGAACCTCCCCGATCCCAAACCCGCTCCACCCGGCGCAAAACCCTTCCGATTCCTATGCCGCGAAGGGAAAATCTACCCCCTCGACGACCTCGCCCTGCGCAAACGGGCCGAAAACGCCATAAACGCCTCCGGACTCAAGAAAAACGAACACGGCGAATACGACGGCAAAAAACTCGCCGCCCACTTCGCCCAAAAGAAACCCGGAGACCCCCACTTCACCCTCAAGGCTCAACCCGGAGGCGACAAACTCATACGCTTCACCATGCAACGCCGCTCAACCGCGGGCGAAGATGCCGCAGGCCTCGCCAAACCCAACTCCGCCTTTCAAAAAACCCTCGCCTCCATCAAACCCACCGAACGCTACCTCCAATTCGAAGTCTTCCCCGACAGTTTCCCCACCTACCTCGCCGCCCGAGCCCTCGCCACCGGCAAAAAATTTCCCGCAGGCTGGAAACCCGCCCACAGACAAAACGACTGGTGGAGCTACTACTGGGGACACAAAGACATCGGACGCTCCAAAGTTCCGCCTCCGCCGAAACCCAAACCACCAAAACCCGGAACCCCCAAACCCAAACCAAAGCCCCCCGAAAACGTTATCGACTGAATCCAGAGTCACGCCATCCGGGCCGGCGAGTTTCGCTAGCCGAAATGCCTTTCTTTTGGATTCGAAGGGGCGGGGCGTGGGTGTTTAGATGGTTTTTTGGAAGGTGTCTTGTTCGGGGTGTTCTTTTGGGAAGCGGACGTATTGTTCGGGGTGGTTGGCTTGTAGGGATTGGAGGATCTTGTAGGTCCAGTCCGTTTTTTCGGGGTGGTCTATAGCTTGAGCGAGTTGGTGGGCGGTGTAGGGTTGGTTGGGGTGGGAGGCAAGGTGGTCCTTGATTTGTTTGCGAATGGCCAGGACGGCTGCTGCGGCTTTTTTTCCTGCTTCGACGCCGGGTTGGTGGTAGGCGTTTATGCCGACGAGGTGGGCATAGAGGCCTACGGCTCGTTCGAAGAGGGCGATGAGGA
>CAXGVD010000010.1:0-18442 GCA_964012695.1 uncultured Opitutia bacterium | reverse complement strand
CGCCGACTGTGGTGGTGGGGAGCAACGACAATTGGGAAAGTGCCTCGGGCATAGATGTGATCAAGAGCAGCGCGGTCTTCAAGCCGGGCGATTCTAAGGACGCCGCCATGATCCTGACTTTGCAACCGGGAGCGTACACCGCCATCGTGCAGGGCGTGGGCGGAACGACCGGGGTGGCCTTGATCGAAGTGAACGAATACGAATAGCCTCTCGAGGGCTCGTTCTCGTTCGAGGTTGAGCGTAATCCTGGAGAGTTGTCGCTCTCCGATGCTTTCTCGAGCAATCCGTTTGTAGAACCCGTAGGTATGTCGGGCATGATGCAGGACAAATTTATTCGCGGAAAACCCTCCAATCAAAATGCAGCCGATTGCTTCGAGGGGCAGTGGTACTCGAAGTTTCCCGAGGAGTACGAGGTCTCCGCCGGTGATTGCGAGTTGTTTGGGGATGCCCGCTTGGAATGGGCCTTTTCGCACTTGAATCCCGCTTCGGATTGGGAGGTTTTGGAGTTGGGGCCTTTGGAAGGTGGGCACTCCCATTGGCTGGAAAAGAGAACAAATGTTCGCGCTATCACTGCCATAGAGGCGAACCGTTTGTGCTGGCTTCGTTGCTTGGTAGCCAAGGAAATCGTCGATTTGAAGAGAACCCGTTATTTGCTTGGGGATTTTCTGGAATACCTGCGGAAAGCTTCGAGGCGATATGATTTGGCTCTGGCTCTCGGCGTGCTGTATCACATGGAGCATCCCTTGGAATTGCTGGCCTTGCTTGCCGCGTCCTGTGACAGGCTTGCGCTTTGGACGCAGTTCGCTGATGAAGAGCAAATGAAAGCTTGGCGTGAGGTGGAAGTGAGTCGAGAGGGGTTTACGACAGTTGGTTATGTGAACGATTATGGTGAGGGGATGAAGAAGGATGAGTTTATCGGTGGAGTGAAGGGGCACGCCGTTTGGTTGACAAAGGAGGGAGTTCTCGACGCCCTTCGATTCGTGGGTTACGAAACCGTGACTGTGGGCGAGGTCGGTAAAAACCAATTTGGAGGCGAAATGACGCTGGTTGCCTCCTTGACTTAACTTTAGGGTCGCTCTGAGAAAGGCGCTTATTCATTCTTGGCCAGAACGGATACTGACTGGCCCAAGCTGTTTCTTTTTCCGACGGATTCTTCCACTTGCGGCTCGTGTCCGCTCAATATGGCTTCCACGCACAAGTCCAAATGTTCCGCCCAAGCCGCAATTGCCTGTCTGTCCATAAACATGTTCAGGTGGTTTGTCTCGTAGACGTTTAGGTTGCCTTCGAAAATGGCCCAGTGGGAGGGAATGGCGAATTCGAGGAACGAAAAAATGATTCGTCCGCCCGGTTTCAAGACCCTAGCGGCTTCCCGCAGATAGAGAAAGGATTGTTCGTGTAGCAAATGTGTGAAGACCGAGAAGAAGCACACGAAGTCCGCGGAATCATCCGCTTCGGGAATGGTCAAATCGTCGACTTGGCGAAATCCCCAATCATGGTTGGCACTTAATGAGCGGGCATGTTCCAGCAATTCCGGGACGACGTCCGTGCCCAAGTACTTTCCTTGGTGAACTTGCGCGAGTTGCCGGGTGAGGCGTCCGCTGCCACATCCGACGTCCACCACGTAGTGTTCGTTCGCCAAGCCGAATTTCCGCAAGAGAGTCAGTTCCAGTTTGCCGATTTCTTCGAATTGGCCCCCTACGGCTAGTTCGGCGGCTTCCCGTTCGCTTCTGCCTTCGGTCAGTTTGTCGTAATGCTCGCGATAGCGTTCGTTTTGGTCTTTCAGTCGATCGAGTGTCATGGCCGTGCTCCGTTTCCTAATTCGAAATGTTCGGAATGTTCGGACAGGTTTGGGTTGTAGGCAGGGTCATTCTGCAGCAGGTCTCCCCATCTGTTCCGCATCACTTGGATTTCCCTCTTGAAGCGGCTTTGCTTTTCGGGGGTGTCCTCGGGTCCGCGGCTGTAGGATTCGTGATGCGTGAGCAGAACCTGTGGCAGGTATAGGTTGCGGAAACCTTTTCGGAGTAGCTTCAGGCAGAAATCGATGTCGTTGAAGGCCACGGTCAAATCCTTCTCGTCGAATCCGTCGACGGCTTGAAACTTCTCCTTCTCGACGGCCAGACAGGCCCCCGTGACGGCGGAGACGTTGTGGATGAGGTTGGCTCGGTTCATTTGCCCCTCGAAATCGGCGGGCAGCCTCTTGAAGGCATGTCCGGCCACGCCGCCAATGCCGAGGATGACTCCCGCGTGCTGTATTCTTCCGTTTGGGTAGAGCAGCTTAGCTCCCACCGCGCCGATTTCCGGCCTGGCGGCGTTCACCGCGAGTTCTCGGAGCCATTTGGGTTCCATGACTTCGGTGTCGTCGTTGAGAAAGACCATGACCTCGTCGTCTTGCGCCTTTTGGGCTGCTGCGTTGTTGAGGGCGGAGAAATTGAAGGGAGAGGGGTCCGTTAGGACGGAAAAGTCGTTTCGATTGGTCTCCAGTTCCTTTAGGAGTTCGAGTGTCCTGGGCCGATCCGAACCATTGTCCACTACGAGGATGCGGTATCGGGCACCTTTGGTGTTCTGATGAATGCTCCGCAGGCATCGTTCGAGTACTTCTTCTCCGTTGCGGGTCGGAATGATGATCAGGCAGGGCGGGACATGGTCCGGGTTGCGCTGGACGGAGAAGTATCCGTTTGGAAGGGCGATAGGCTCGGCCGGAGTGGAGGTCCTGGCAAAGTGTTCAAGCAAGGCTTTTTCCGCCGCCTTCGCCGCGTAGTTCTTGTTGTCGGCGGAAAGAGCGGTAGAGGAGGGGGAGGCGCGCCAGTGATAGAGAATGCGTGGGACGTGTACGATTTCTTCCGGAGAGAGTTTTTCCGAGATGCGGAGGAGAAGGTCCCAGTCCTGGCTGCCTTCGAAGCCGGTCCGGAAACCTCCGGCCGCAGCGAAGGAGGAGCGGTGGATGGCAACCAAGTGGCAGAGATAGTTTTGTCCGAGGAACAAGTCCGGGTTCCAATCCGGCTTGAAGAAGGGCGAGAAGCGGAGGCCTTTCTCGTTTATTTTGTCCTCGTCGGAGTAGATGAGTTTTGCGTTCGGGTGTCGGGCAAGGGTTTTGGCGATCCAGTGGAGGGCGTGGGGGCGCAGCATGTCGTCGTGATCAAGAAGGACGAGAAAGTCTCCGCGGGTCGTTTCGGCGGCCGAATTGGATGCGGCTGAGATGTGGCCGTTTTCGGAGCGGAACACGCAGTGGATGCGGGAGTCAGCATCGACGTACTTTTGCAGGATGGTCCTTATGCTAGGGGACGGGGAGGCGTCGTCGGCGATGTGGAGTTCCCAATTAGAATAGGTTTGGGCGAGTACGGATTCGATTGCTTGGCTAAGGAAACTATCCGGGGTTTCATAAACCGGCATGATGATGGAAAACAGTGGGAGATTGGCTGGTTTTTCGATGTTGGCTTCTGCTCGCAATCGGTCCAAGGCGTCTTGGTCAAGGGAATCGTTTTCACGAATCCACTTCTCGTAATTTGGATCTTCGGATCGAGAGGGTGCAGTTGTAACTTGGGGGACTGCGGCGTTTCCAACCGGCAAAAAGGAATGCAAAAACCTTCTGAGCATCCTCAGTGGAGCGGTGACTTTCCATGAGAAAGAGTTCTGCATGCGTTGGACCTTGTCGATTCGTTCGGCCAAGTGCGTTTCGATGTTTTGGCGAATCTCCTTTTCCGTTTGAAGTTCCGCTTCCTTCTGGAGGCGGTTTTCCTTCTCCTGCGCGAGTTCCCGTTCCCGGCTCGAGCGGACTTCTCGTTCGGCTTCTAGGGTTCGTTCCTTCTGGAGGCGGTTTTCCTTTTCCTGTGCGAGTTCCCGTTCTCGGGTCGAGCGGGTTTCCCGCTCGGCTTCTAGGGCCAGTTCTTTTTCCTGGCGGTTTTCCTTTTCCTTGGCGAGTTCTCGTTCCCGGGTCGAGCGGGTTTCCCTCTCTTGCTCAAAGTTCGCTTCGGCTTCCAGTCGGGCGAGGCGTTCGTGGGAGGTTTGCTCCATCCACTCGTTTTTGGCCAGCGCCACCCCTTCGAGCACAAGCGAATTTGCCTTATCGCTTTCTTTGCTTTCGATTGCCCAGATGGATTCGGCCAAGTCGTTAATGGCGTGCCGAACATATGCTTCGCCCGAATGGACGTATTTGTTAAGAGTGATTTGTCTGAGTCGGGAGAAGGGTTTCGTCCCCGGAGCAATGACTCGCAGTTTGTCCTGAACGAAGCTCAGGTCGATGAACGACTGGTTGTTGGAATAGGTTCCCAGTCTCACCCAGTCCTCTGCGTGAAAATGGGTTTCTTCGGAAAATTCGAAATCAATGATTTTGAATGTTCCGTCTCGGGCGCAAAGAATGTTGTGCGGGGCCAAGTCTCCGGGAGACCAGCGAAGGGTTGGGTTCGGGCGAAGCAAAGCCTCGGCGAGTCGTGGAAAAACAAACTTGCCCAGTATGTCCCGATCCAAGCCGGAGAGAGAGTCGTTTTCCAAGGTGAGTTCTTTGAATTGGTCCAGTTCTTCGTTGGCCGCGTTTTCGGAGGATGGTTCTTCGAGTGATTCCAGGGCGGCGGCGAGTTTTTCCAAGACGGTTGTTACTAGTAGTTTGGAGGCCGTTTCCGCTTTCAGGCACTCGTCGATGGGCTGGCCTTCGAAGAATTCCTGTCCTATAAGGTCGAAATCCTTGCCCTGTTCAAAAAACAGGGGCTTGCACGTCAAGTCGGGCAAAGTCCCGTGAGCGTTGGAGGAACGGATATGAAGGTCTTGGAGGTTCGGCCCGCAGGTTAGGTGGACGTCCGGGCCGTGGATGGTGGACAGGCGGAAAAACCGTTTGCGGGCGATGGGCAGGGCGACGCTTGCGGGCAGTTCGATGGGGGGATGGTCCGAGAGCGAGGGCTTCAAGTAAGACGGCAGACATTTTGTGATTTCGTCGGCTGTCAAATGGGAGAGTGGTTTCCGCATGGATTAGGTTGCTTCGATGAAGAAGGACGGAGCAAAGTAATGGGCGAGGTTCATCCGGGCAAGTGAAAGAGAATGGGAGCGGAGTTCCTCTTGGTTGGGAAGTGGGGAGCCGTCCACGCCGTCGTGTTCCTTGATCCAGTGGCCTGCGGTCAGGAAGTCGTTCCATTCGCACGAGCGACCGTCTTCTGAAATGGGGAAAATGCGTTCGGGGAGCTTGTAGTCGGGTAGGGCGGCGAAGAATTTCGTTTCGACGAATCCGGCTTGTCGAAGTAGGTCGTCGTATTCAGCCATGGTATGGGTAAGCGTCCGCAGGTCTCCGTTCGTCGCTTTCTTGTATTTATTTTGGGCCAAGGCGAAATCGTAACAACAAACATTTGGGAGGGCGATGTGGTCGTCCCGCGCCCCCATCAGGTATTTGAGGCCGAGGCGGTTTTCGATGCCGATGACCAATTTTCCGTTTTTCTTTAGGGTAGCGTGGATTTGTTTGAGAAAACGGGCTTGGGCGTCCGGCGGGTTGCTTTCGGGGCGAGAGGCCCCGATCCATTCGAGCACGCCGATGCAAGCGACGTAGTCGAAGCGGGTATCGAAGTCCAGGTCCAGGAAGTCGGCTTCCACGAGGGCGAGATTGTCCGCCAACCCTTCTTGTCGGGCGGCGGCTCGCACGAAAGAGATTTTTTCGGGGGAGGGTTCCACTCCGCAGACGAGGTTGGAGGCGGTTAAGGCCAGGGAGGATTGCCCCCAGCCCGCTCCGATGTCCAGAATCAAGTCGGTGGGTTTCGGCGGGATAGTTTTCAGGTAGTTAGTCCTAGCTTGTGCGGTGACGATGCGGTGGAGCCATGGATTGTTTTGGCCGAAGTGGTCCTTCACCGCGTCGCGCCATGGCTTTCCGTGTTCGATTTCGGCGGTCAGCGTTTTCACCCGTCCAGGCGGGGCGTCCTGATAGGTCGAGGGCTTTTGGGAATGAAAAACCTGACCGCCTTGGAGCGAGTGGCTTGCTCCCTTTATCTTGAAGCGGATCATTTTTCTATGAGGTAGTAGGCGCTTCCTCTGTCTTCCAAGCGTTCGTTTCCTCCCAGTTCGTTGAAGCGGCTTTCGATGATTCCAGGGCAGGTGTCAGAAACCATCTCGTGAAAGGAGCGGCGGTTGTATCTGCAACCCCACGTCCAGCCGGGGGCGGGGGATTCGAAGTAGGTGGCGTCGTCGTTCGCGAGGGATACTACGCTTTGCACGATTAGGTGGCTTTTGGCGAGCCGATACGAGTTCAGCAGGATTTCTCTAGGGTTCGATACGTGGTAGAGGCCGCCTAGGTTGGCCACGACGTCGCTTCTCTCGTGTTGAGAATCCGCGGTGATCGTGGCTTCGACGAAGCGGCATTGGCTCAGGTTCAACCTGCGGGCGATTTCCTTTGCCTTGGCGGAGTAGCCGTCTCGGTTGTCGTCGATTCCTATGGCGGGTCGGTAGCCGAGTTTGGCGGCGACCATGGCGTAGTATCCGTCGGCACAGAATAGTTCGGTGAAGGAGGGCGAGGATTCCTGCTTCTCCCGGCAGAGGCGAAGGGCTTTTTGCAAGTATTCGATTATGACCGGCGCCTTGGCTTTTTGGTTAAGTCGGTAAACCTCCGAGATTTGTGTGTTGGCGACTCCAAGGAACGAAAAGTCGTGGTAAAGGGGGCCCAGGTCTGCGAGAGTTTCGTCATGGGGGGCGGGCCGGGGTTCGGCGTCGTCTGGGGAAGAAGCCGAACCTTTGGCTTCCGTTTGGGAGGGAGTACGGTCGAAGTCCGGTTGCATTCGGTAGCGGGTAGCAATAAGGGTTATTGTTGCCGAGATTCGTTCAATTCGATGGAGCTGAAGCAATTGGCTATTCCTACGGATCCGTCGGCGTTGCGTATGGAAAGCTGCATGACATCGTAGCGTCTGTGAATGACTTGGAGGCGTTGGTCTTCGTACCGTGTGAAGCCGAGCGAGACCAAGAATTCGCCGGCTCCGAGGTTCAGGGGAAGGCGGAAGGTGACTTGGGCTTGTTCGCCGGGGGCGAGGTCATTTGTATCGATATCGGCGAAGAGGGTATTGTGTCCGTAGACATTCTGTCCCTTGGCGTCGCGGATGATCATGGCGTAGATGGGTGCTGTTATCGGAGAGTCGGCGCGGGCCGTGAAGCGAATTACGCAGGTCTCGCCCGAGAGGAAGCTGGAGTTGGGTTCGCCGGATTCGTTCAGGGCCTCGAAGTCGAGGATTTCTCCGAGAGTTCCGCCATAGGCGAATTCGCCTCGGGATTCGTCGTCCATGGCACGCTCGGCGAGCAAGTAGGACTCCCTTGTTTGGTTTACTTCTTTCGAGGGCTTTTGTTGCGACGGCAAGGTCGGAGGTGATTTGGCGGAACGAGGTCTCTTGGCGGGGAGAGGGTCTCCGGAGACGATTTTCGAATACTCGTTGATGACGGGCGCTGGTTCGCCAGTTGCGTGAACTTCGCCGTGGTGCAAAAGGAGGGCTTGCGTGCACAAGCGGGCGATGGCGCCGACATCGTGGGAGACGAACAAGAGGGTTCCGCCTCCTTCCCGAAAGCTTTCGAGGAAGCGGAAGCATTTGGCTTGGAAGCGGACGTCCCCCACGGCGAGGGCTTCGTCGATGATCAGGATACCCGGATTCACGTGGATGGCGGTGGCGAAGGCCAGACGCATCAACATGCCGCTGGAATAGGTTTTGACTGGTTGCTCGATGAATTTCCCTATGTCCGCGAAGGAGAGTATGGCGTCCCAATTGTCTTCAATCTCCTTGCGGGACAAGCCGAGGACGGACGCGTAGAGGTGAACGTTTTCTCGTCCGGAAAAATCCGGATTGAAGCCCGAACCGAGTTCCAGCAGGGCGGAAATCCGGCTGTTCGCCCGGACTTCTCCCGAGTTGGGCTGAAGAGTGCCGGATACGATTTGAAGCAAGGTGCTTTTGCCCGACCCGTTTAGGCCGAGAATGCCTAAGGCTTCCCCTTCGGGCAAGTCGAAGGAGACGTTTTTCAGGGCGTGGAAGACGGAAGGTTTTTCTATTTCGTTGGGCGTGCGTTGCGGATAGGCCAGGGCCGAGAGCATGCAGCGCCATCCTGAGCCGCCTTGCGAATAGGACTTGGACACACAGCGGACGGAAAGAACGTCTCGTCTGCGGGTGTCGCTTCCCGCGGCGGGGTGGGCTTTTCGAGTAGTGGTCATGAACGTTGTTTCGCGGCCTGAAGTGGGCGTCGGGATGATGATGCTACGCTGGGCTCGGGCAAGTCCATAAAATAGAGGCCAAGCGACGTATCGTCTTCCTGCGAGTCTGTGCTTTCAAAGGGCTGAGATTTTTTCGTTGTGAAAGGACGGATTTAGGATACGGGCTGTATTCTTTCATGTATGCTGTGCTTGGAGCGTCCGGTTACGTCGGGGCGAAGTTTGGGGAGGTTTTGGATTCCCGGGGTGTTGCTTGGGCGGGTTTGTCCCGGGCTGAGGTGGATTATACGGAGGTTGGGGTTTTGCGGGAGTGGTTGCGTGCGGAGCGTCCGCGCTACTTGGTGAACTGCGCTGGGTATACGGGCAAACCGAACGTGGATGCTTGCGAGGAGCAAAGGGCGGAATGCTTGTTCGGAAATGCGGTCTTGCCGGGGCGGATTCGGGAGGCTTGCGAAGCGGAGGGCGTGCCGTGGGGGCATGTTTCCAGCGGTTGCATCTATTCGGGCCAGCGGCCGGACGGCGGAGGCTGGCGTGAGGAAGATGAGCCGAACTTTTCTTTTCGTGCTTCTCCATGCAGTATTTATAGCGGGAGCAAGGCGCTGGGCGAGGAGGTCTTGGAGGGAGCCGAGCACTGCCACGTTTGGCGCCTGAGGATTCCTTTCGATCACGAGGATTCGCCGCGCAACTACTTGGTCAAGTTGATGCGCTATGCGAGGTTGCTGGACGCGGAGAATTCCATTTCTCATTTACGGGAGTTCGTGGAGGCTTGCTTGTCTTGCGTGGAGAAGGAAGTTCCTTTCGGGATCTACAACGTTACCAACCCTGGTTCCGTCACCACTCGGCAAGTCACTGAGTGGATGCTGGAGGAGGGCGTGACGGACAAGACGTTCGACTTCTTCGAGAGCGAGTCCGAGTTCATGCGTTTCGCTGCAGTGGCTCCGCGTTCCAATTGTGTGCTGGACACGTCCAAGCTGGCTGGGGTGCGGGTGTTGATGCGGCCCGTGGAGGAGGCCGTGCGAGATTCTCTTCGCCGGATGCAGGGAAATCCGGTGAACTGACCTATTTCTTTAACATGAAAAAGGTATTGGTAACGGGTGGGCTCGGGTTCATCGGGTCCAACTTCGTCCGTCTTTTGCTGAAGGACGACCGAGTGGAGGGCGTCGTGAACCTCGACAAGATGACCTATGCGGGTAATCCCGAGAACTTGGCCGACTTGGAGGACGATGCCCGCTACGTCTTCGTCCAAGGCGACTTGGCCGACGGCGACCTCTCCGCTCGACTTCTCTCCGAGCATGAGGTGGACGCTGTGGTCAACTTCGCCGCCGAGAGCCACGTGGACCGCTCCATCGATTCGCCCGAACCGTTTTTCGAAACCAACGTCATCGGGACCCTCCGTTTGCTGGACGCGATCCGCAAGCATTGGGTCGAGCTTCCCGAGGAGGTTCGGGCCGACTTCCGCTTCCTGCACGTATCCACGGACGAGGTTTACGGCTCGCTGGCGCTCGAAGACCCCGCCTTTTGCGAGTCCACACCCTACGCCCCGAACAGCCCCTATTCCGCCTCAAAGGCGGGGGCGGATCACCTCGTCCGGGCCTATCACCACACTTACGGTCTTCCCGTGGTCACCACGAACTGTTCCAACAACTACGGGCCGCGCCAGTTTCCCGAGAAGCTCATCCCGCTGATGATTCTCAACGCCCTCGAAGGAAAGCCGCTCCCTATTTACGGAGACGGTTCCAACGTCCGGGACTGGCTACATGTGAACGACCACTGCGAAGGAATTTGGTTGGCCCTCCTCAAGGGCGGGGTGGGGGAGACCTACTGCATCGGTGGTGACGCCGAACGTACAAACCTGCAAGTTGTCGACGCACTCTGCGCCGCCCTCGACGAGCTTCATCCCGAGGGAGCGCCTTACCAAAAACTCAAGACCTTCGTGAAGGACCGGCCCGGCCACGACCACCGCTACGCCATCGACTTCTCCAAGATAAGGGACGAACTCGGATGGAGCCCGACCTTTGGCTTCGAGGAGGGGATTCGCTCCACCGTCGAGTGGTACCTCGCCAACCTCCCGTGGTGCGAAGCCATCACCACGGGCAACTACCAACGCCAACGCCTCGGACTCTCATGACCTTTCCCGTCTCTTCCTCCTTGCCGCGCAAGGGCATCGTGCTCGCGGGCGGGTCCGGCACCCGGCTATACCCCCTCACCATGGCCGTGAGCAAGCAGCTCATGCCCGTGTACGACAAGCCCATGGTGTACTACCCCCTCTCCATTCTCATGCTCGCCGGCATCCGGGAAATCCTCGTCATCTCCACCCCTCACGACCTTCCCGCCTTCCGCAAGCTCCTCGGCGACGGCTCCCGCTTCGGCGCCCGCCTGTCCTACGCCGAGCAACCCAAGCCGGAAGGACTCGCTCAGGCCCTAGTCATTGCCGAGGACTTTCTCGACGGCGCCCCCTCCGCCCTCATCCTCGGTGACAATGTTTTCTACGGGCACGAACTCGAACAAATCCTCGCCGACGCCGACAACCGCCGACAAGGTGCCACCATCTTCGGCTATCATGTGGCGGACCCCACCAGCTACGGCGTGGTGGATTTCGACGAAAACGGCTCCGCCCTCTCCCTTGAAGAAAAACCCGCCGCCCCTAAGTCTAACTACGCCGTGCCAGGACTTTATTTCTACGACGAACGCGCTTCCGGTTTTGCCAAGGTCCAGCGCCCTTCAGCCCGGGGTGAGCTGGAAATCACCGACCTTAACCGCACCTACCTTGAAGCCGGCGACCTCCACGTCGAAGTCCTCGGGCGCGGCACGGCTTGGCTCGATACCGGTAGCCACGACAACCTCGCCTCCGCCACCGACTTCGTCAAAGTCATCGAGCGCCGTCAGGGCCTCAAAATCGCCTGTTTGGAGGAAATCGGTCTTTACAAGGGCTGGCTTGACGAGGCTGGTGTCGAAGCCTCCGCCGAAGCCCACGGCTCCTCCGCTTACGGCGACTACCTGCGCGAGCTGTTTAGGCGAAAAACCTGACCCTCGTGGCGTTGCGTCTGCAAAAACGCATCAACGCATCATGATGCGTTGATGAAAGAACTTGCGTCCTTGGAGCTTCACGCTATTCTGTTAGGCATCATGGGTAAAAATTATATTTTCTCCTCCGAGTCGGTCGGCGAAGGCCATCCCGACAAAGTATCTGACACGATTTCCGATGCCGTGCTTGACGCCTGCTTGGCCCAAGACAAGTTCAGTCGGGTGGCTTGCGAGACCTTTGTGAAGAGCAATGTTGTCTGCGTGGGCGGTGAAATCACTACTAAGGCGAAGTTCGACGTCGAGAAGGTTGTGCGTGAAGCCATCCGGGAAATCGGCTATGTGAATTCCGACGATGTGTTCCACGCCGACCATGTCTTCATCAATAACTATCTCACCGCCCAGAGTCCCGACATTTCTCAAGGCGTAGATGCCAAGGCCGCCTCTGGCAAGGGTACGACCGAGCAGGGAGCGGGCGACCAAGGACTCATGTTCGGCTACGCCTGCGACGAAACCACCGAGCTGATGCCCGCTCCCGTCATGTACGCCCACCGCCTCGGCCGCAAGCTCACCGACATCCGCAAGGCGGGCAAGGCCAAGTGGCTGCGCCCCGACGCCAAGAGCCAAGTCTCCGTGGAGTACGTGAACGACAAGCCCAAGAAGGTCACCTCCGTCGTCGTCTCCACCCAGCACGCCGCCGATGTCTCCAACAAGACTATACGGGACTTCATCACCAAGCAGGTGATTACCAAGGTCATCCCCAAGCGGATGCTCGCCAAGGACACTCAAATCCTCATTAATCCCACGGGCCGTTTCGTGGTGGGAGGACCCCAGGGAGACAGCGGACTTACGGGACGCAAAATCATTGTCGACACCTACGGCGGCATGGGTCGCCACGGGGGCGGCGCCTTCAGTGGTAAGGACCCCAGCAAGGTGGACCGAAGCGCCGCCTACATGGGACGCTACGTGGCCAAGAACATCGTGGCCGCCGGTCTCGCTTCCCGTTGCGAAATCCAGTTCGCCTACGCCATCGGTCACCCCGACCCCGTCTCCGTCTGCGTGGACACTTTCGGCACGGGCACCGTCTCGGACGAAGCCATCACCCAGGCCGCCGAGCAGGTCTTCAGCTTCAAGCCCGCCGACATCGTGAAGCAACTCAAGCTTCTCCGTCCCATCTACGGCAAGACCACCAACTATGGCCACTTCGGCAAGGTAGACGACCTCGAAAACATTACTTGGGAAAAGACCAACAAAGCCGCCGCTCTCAAACGCGCCGTGAAACAATTAGGATGAATTCAAGCTTTAAGCATGCAAACTCCCCATGACCTATCATCCCTTCGAGCAGTTTGATGTGTTGAAAACGGATTGCCTGTTTGGGGGAGGAGGTTTGCAAGGTCATGGTTCGCCTCGCCAAAGCTTCGTCCGCCCAGTTGCGGATCCAGTGCTAACTTGCAGGTGATCTTGGCTTTCAAGACAAGAGCCGTAGAGTGTAAGTTTTGTAGAAGTTTGCTTGGAAATTTCCGCGATGCTTTAGGGGCTGTTCTCTTTTAGTTGTGCTCAAACAGTAAATTTCAACTTGAAACCGAAATCTCAGAAACCGAAAACTCAGAAATTATGACCACGCTCACCGAAGAAATTGCAACTTCCGAGCTTCCAGCCAAGCTCGACTACAAGGTCGCAGACATTTCTCTAGCCGAATTCGGCCGCAAGGAAATCGCTATCGCCGAGCACGAGATGCCCGGGCTCATGGCCACCCGGGAAAAGTACGGTCCCTCCAAACCGCTCGCTGGCGTTAAGGTCATGGGCTCGCTTCACATGACTATCCAGACCGCCGTCCTCATAGAGACTTTGGTCGAACTCGGGGCGGATGTTCGATGGTGCTCCTGCAATATTTTCTCCACCCAGGATCACGCCGCTGCCGCCATCGCCGCCGCTGGCGTGCCCGTCTTCGCTTGGAAGGGCGAAAATTTAGAAGAATATTGGGACTGCACCTTACAAGCACTGACTTGGCCTGACGGCTCTGGCCCAGATCAAATTGTGGACGACGGCGGCGACGCCACCCTCCTCATCCACAAGGGCGTCGAGCTGGAAAAAGGTTCCGACTGGGTGAACACCGAGTCCGATTCCGAGGAAGAGCAAGTCATCAAGGACTTACTCAAGAAGGTTCACGCCGAGCGCGACGGTCACTGGACCAAGGTGGCGGATGCCGTCGTCGGCGTCTCCGAGGAAACCACCACCGGCATTCTTCGCCTCCTTCAGATGGAGGAACGAGGCGAACTCCTCTTTCAGGCCGTTAACGTCAACGACTCTGTGACCAAATCCAAATTCGACAACGTCTACGGCTGTCGCCACTCCCTAGTGGACGGCATCAAGCGCGCCCTCGACGTTCTCGTCTCTGGCAAGGTCGCCATGGTCTGCGGCTACGGAGACGTGGGCAAAGGCTCCGCTGAGTCTCTCGCCAACGAAAAGGCCCGGGTCCTCGTCTCCGAGGTGGACCCCATCTGCGCCCTCCAAGCTTGCATGGCTGGTTATGAAGTCACCACCGTGGAGGACGCTCTCCCCGTTGCAGACGTCTTCGTAACTACTACTGGTAACAAGGACATCATCACCGCCGACCACATGGCCCGCATGAAGGACCAAGCTATCGTCTGCAACATCGGACACTTCGACAACGAAATCCAAGTTGCCGCCCTCGAAGCCATGCCCGGTGTGACCAAGGAAGTTATCAAGACGGACGACATCCCCGGCGGCCCCGTATCCCGTTTCACATTCCCCGACGGTCACTCCATTTACCTCCTTGCCGAGGGACGCCTCATAAACCTCGGTTGCGCCACCGGGCACCCCAGCTTCGTCATGTCCAACAGCTTCACCAACCAGACCATTGCCCAAATCGACATACGCCAAAACCAAGACCGCAAGGTCGGCGTGTACCGTCTGGACAAGCAACTGGACGAGGAAGTTGCCCGCCTTCACCTTGGCAAGCTCGGGGCCAAGCTCACCACCCTCTCCCAAGATCAAGCCGACTACATAGGCGTCTCTGTCCAAGGTCCTTACAAGCCCGAGCACTACCGCTACTGAGTCAAGATTGCATCCATTCGAGTGGTTGACCCCATATCGCGTGGCGTGTGAAACTGTTTGGATTCTTCGTCCAGTGACGGAGGATCAACAGTTATGTTTTACGACCGAGCGAAAGTAAGTTTCAAAGCGGGTAACGGCGGGCACGGTTGTGTCAGTTTTCGTCGGCTCAAGTACGTGCCCAAGGGCGGTCCGAACGGCGGCAACGGCGGCAAGGGCGGCGACCTCCGGCTGCTTGCCGACGAGAATGTATCCGATCTGCGCGACTATCACTTCAAACCTGGCTGGAAGGCCAAGAACGGCGCGCCCGGGGAGGGCAGCGATAAAAACGGCGGAGCGGGTGCGGATTGCGTGCTCAAGGTGCCTCTCGGCACCGTCGTGCAACCGTTTGATTCCGAGGAAATCGTCTGCGAACTTACCGAGCACGGGCAGGAAGTCGTTCTGCTTGAAGGCGGCAAGGGCGGCCGAGGCAACGCCACCTTCAAAAGCTCCGTCAACCAAACCCCCCGCCAGTTCACTGAGGGCAAGCCTGGCGAAGAAGGCGAGTACCTCCTAACTCTCAAGACCATCGCGGACGTCGGTCTCGTCGGATTCCCTAATGCGGGCAAGTCCACCCTGCTCACCACCCTCTCCAACGCCACCCCCAAGGTGGACGCCTATCCCTTCACCACGCTCTTCCCCACCGTCGGCATCATCGAGTACCCAGACGAGTTCGACCGCATCACCATGGCCGACGTTCCCGGCCTCATCGAGGGCGCCGCCGAAAATCGCGGTCTCGGCCACCGCTTCCTCCGCCACGTCGAGCGTTGCCGCCTCCTCCTCTTCCTCCTCGACCTCGCCGCTACCGACGAACGCGACCCCCTCGAAGACTTCACCCAACTCCGCTCCGAGCTGGAGCAGTACGACCCCGAGGTGGCGGCCAAGCCCGCCCTCGTAGTCGGCAACAAAATCGACGAGCCCACCGCCGCCGAAAACCTCGCCCGCTTCCGAAGCGCCCACCCCGACTTCCCTATCCTCCCCATCTCCGCCATACTCGAAGACGGCCTCCCCGACCTAAAGGCGGAACTCCTCCGCCTCCTCCGTTCCTGAGCGGTCGGTCGCAACCGAAAACATTCGTTTTTAATATTCTTTTATTTTCCCCACCTATCTCCTTGACCAGCGCCGTATCCAATAGCTACCTTGGCTGGTATGAAGAGCACTGCCGACCCATACTCGTTCCTTCGGTTTATTCTCTTCGGCTTCGCTCTGTTTCTCGTCTCCTGCGGTGGTGAGGAGGAGCAAGACACCTCGCCCGTCGCGGGCAAACCTTTTGTGATTCCTTCTGTTGGAAACTTGGAAATGCTGTGGTGTCCGCCTGGAACTTTTCGCATGGGAGGTCCCGAGGGTGAGGTCAAAACTTTATCGTTTGATGAGCACCGGCGAACCGTCACCCTTACGAATGGTTTCTGGCTTGGGAAGCACGAAGTCACGCAGGCTCAATGGGAAAAGGTGATGGGGCGCAATCCCAGCCTATTCAAGGGTCCTAATCATCCCGTGGAGCAAGTGTCTTGGGTTGAGGCGATGGTTTTCTGCGATGAGCTGATGAAGCTGGAGCGCGCGGCGGGGCGCGTGCCGGAAGGCTGGGTCTATCAACTACCCTCCGAGGCGCAGTGGGAATACGCTTGTCGAGCGGGAACCCAAACGAAGTACGCTTTCGGTGACAAGTTGACATTGAAACAAGCCAGGTTTGAGAGTGACTCGTTTTTGGGGAAATTGAGGATAGGAACCGCCGAAGTTGGCCAATACCCGGCTAACGCATGGGGTTTCCACGACATGCACGGCAACGTGGCGGAATGGTGTTGGGAATTCTACGATAGGTACATAGGCGACGTGGTTACGGATCCACTTGAGAACAGGCTTGGATACAGCAGGCCCCTAAGTATCTTACGGGGAGGGGGTTGGGATTACAAAAGGAGCAAACTTCGTTCTGCCGCACGGGGGGGGCATTACCCAAGCATGTCGGACGAGTCCATGGGTTTCCGGCTGAGCCTCAGTCGCGAGCGTGAACAGGGAGACAAGGCGGTGGAGCAGGCAAGGAGCGAATTTCAACTCAGGTTCAGATCTACTTATCCCGATCTTGTTCCTCCGATCCAAACCCCGCTCTCCCCGCCCGATGGTCCGCCTGCGCCGCTCGATGGTCCGCCTGCGCCGCCCGTCCCATTGGTTCCAACCGCTCCGAGTTCTCCTTGAACGTTTGGAAAGCCTGCGGAAACAGTCCGAAACCGTCTTCCATCGTTTGAGCGGTGGGTTCCCCGCGAACTCGATTTTTCCAAGAAGCGGTTCCGGTGTCATGCGAACAAGCGGCTGAGGATTTTCGATACCGGAAACCGTAAGGTCTCACCGCTGCTTTCTTGAATCTGTAAAACCTAAAACAACCTTTCGTTTTTTCTTGATTAGCACAAACGCTTGAGTAAAAGAGCGAACCCTTCATGGAAGTGACATCGAGCGGGACCATCGAGCGACTGGACATTGGGGAAGAAGAAGTCGACTTAGGCTTAACGCCACGAACCGACACAAGCGCGGGTGGGGTGGGGAACCCTTTCGGGCCGAAGCCAATGAACCGTGACGACGCCTTGCGGGAGGCGGATCGTATCATCGAAGGGCTGGGGCTTTCCTATGAACGTAACGCGGGCATCCTGCGGACGCTTGACCGCATCGCTTCACGGCTATGACTGCGAGGAAACTTCGCAGCCTTGCCGAAGCCGCCGCCGCCATGGGGCGGAAGGGCGGCTCGGCGGGCACGGGGAAGACCAAGCGCCGGGGCAACGCTAGCTATTACCGGGACATGCAGCGCAAATCCGTGCAGGCCCGGCTGAGCAACCAGGCGAAGAAGAGGAACTGAGCTAAGGACCTCTCCTCACTTCAGCCAGTCCGGTTTTTCCACGATTAGTTGCCACTCGCCTCGGTAGCGGGAAAGGTGGCCGTGGCCGGAGATGGGGGTTTCCCCGTTGGCGGCGGTGAAGAGGCGTGAGCGGACGCCGGCGTCGAAGGTCCAGATGCGGACGCGGCCGCCGGGGGTGACGAGTTCGAGCGGGGCGGCCTTTGCCACGCGTCCCGTGAAGCGGAAGACGCGGCCGTAGTTTTCCGGGTTGAGGTTGGTGCGAGCGATGACGGGTGCGTTGGCGAGGGCCTTGGAGTAATCGACGGGAAACTCCTCGGTGGGGAAAACGGGAGGGGAGGAAGAAACTTTGGGGCGTACGCCGGGCCGGGAGCGGGTGAAGGTGGCGAGGATGGGGAGGTGGTCGGAGGCTCCTCGGCCGCCGAGTTCGTTGGACCACTTGAGTGGTACACCCGAGTCGAGGGAGGCGTTGAGGCCGGGGAGGGAGAGCACGCGGAAGGAGTCGGGGAAGTAGGAGAGACCTTGGTCGTCGTAGAGGCCGTGAGAGAGGAGCAGGTGCATCAGCGTACCCCAATTGCCTTTCCAGACTTCCGAGCCTCGGCGACGGGGGGGTAGCTCGTGCCAGAGGTTGTGCAGCTTGCGGGTGGGGTGGAGCATGGCGGCTTCGGCTTCTTCTTGAGCGAGTAGGACATCGTTCACCGCCGTTTGCGGCATGGCGGCGCCGAAGAGGGTTTTCTGGTTGTAGTGGGAGTTGAGGTCGCCGCCCACGATGAGGTCGGCTGAGGGGTTTTGGGTGAGGAGGTCGTTCAGGCGCTTTCGCAGGACGCGGGCGTTTTCGACCCTTACCTTTTCCATGGCGGAGGAGGAGGCTCCGGATTTCCAGTGGTTGTTGAAGAGGACGAGGGGACGCCCGTCCACCGAGATTCGCGTTTCCAGAATGGGGCGGGCGCGTTCCAGCGGGTGGAGGCGGACTTCCTCTACGGGAAACTTCGAGAGGGTTACGCAAACCACGGACGGAATGGCCGCCTGGGCCTGTCCTGCGATGCGGCCTTCTACTATTTGGTAGGGGCCGAGGTTCTTTTCCTTCAGTTTGGCGGCCAGCAGTTCGGAGGCGGAGGCGTCGCGGTCGGGGGTACGGTCCGCTTCGATTTCCTGCAACAGGACGATGTCCGGGCCGGAGCCGTCGTCGCCTGCGGCGGCGAGAACTTTCGTAATGACCTCCAGCTTGCGCTTGAGTTGTGAGGGGCCATAGTGGTCGGGCTCGTAATCGTCGTAGACGGAGACGCCGTCTACGTCGAAGAGGTTCTCCACGTTGTAGG
>CAXGVD010000009.1:0-18674 GCA_964012695.1 uncultured Opitutia bacterium | reverse complement strand
TGCGTCCCTCGACCTGCTCGGTGGGCAACTCGTCCACTCCCGCGAGGGCGGCGAAAGTGGGTAACACATCTATGTGGGCGGCGATGCGCTCCACCTCGGTCCCTGGTTTGATTTTGCCGTCCCAGCGAACGAAAAAGGGTACCCGAACGCCGCCCTCGTCGGACGCCCCCTTGTGACCCTTCATTTCCGAGTTGTAGGCGAGCATGGGCTTGCCGTCCTTGTCCCTTCCCAGAGTGCCGCGCCCGGCGCCGGCGCCCGTCATGCCGTTGTCGGACATGAAGATGACCACGGTGTTCTCGAACAAGTCCCACTCCTCCAGCTTGCGGAGGAGGCGGCCCACGTTTTCGTCGATGTTTTCAATCATTCCGTAGAAGCCCGCGTTCTTGGCGGAGAAGCCGAGGTCGGTGAAGCGCTTGGTGTTTTTCGGTGGGGCGATGAAGGGGCCGTGCGGAGCGTTGGTGGTGACGTAGGCGAAGAAGGGTTTCTTTTTGTCCTTCACCTTTTTGATCCAGCCGAGGGCGGCGGTGAAGAATAGGTCGGTGCAGTAGCCATCGGTCTTCACGAAGGAACCATTGTGGCGCAGGGTGGGGTTGAAGTACTTGTTGCCGGGGGCGTCGGCGCAGGAACACTTATAGGCTTGGCCGATGCCGCCCGCGCCGTGGATGAAGGCCTCGTCGAATCCGCGCTTGTGTGGCTGGTAGGGCTCCTCGTCCCCGAGGTGCCACTTCCCAAAGATGCCGCTCACGTAGTCCGCCTTTTCCAGAACCTGGGGTAGGGTGACGGTGGAGAGGGCCATGCGCTCGCGCTCCAGAATGGTGTGGGTGATGCCGTTCTTGAGCGGATGCCTCCCCGACATGAGAGCGGCCCGGGTGGGCGAGCAGGTTGGGCTCACGAGGAAGCGGGTGAAGCGGGCGCTCTTGTCGTGAAGCTCGTCCAAGGCAGGCGTGCGAATCCACGGGTGCCCGTGACGTCCGACGGGGCCGTGTCCCTGGTCGTCCGTAATCATGAGGATGATGTTTGGACGAACCCCGAAGGCGGGTTCGCCAGCGTGAACGAAAGCCGAAGTGCCCGCGAAAATCAAGGCGACGGCGAGAAGGAAGCCAGAGAGTGGATTCATTGGATTGTATTGGAGCAAGACATTGAAATTAATGTCACGCCTCCCTTCATTCTCAAAGAAAAAAAACCGTCAAATCCATTGACGGGAGACGAGGGTAACCGTACATTTGCGTACCAATTCGATGAGGACGTTCCTCTCAGCCCTGCTTTTCACGATGGTCGTTTGTGTATCGACGGCACGGGTCTTCACGAGCTCCGACGGCTCCCGCAAGATAGACGCCACCATCACGGCCTACGACGAAGAGTCACAAAAGGTCAGCATCCGTCGGAAGGATGGGAAGACCTTCATCAGCGCCCTATCCCTCTTCAGCGCGGCTGACCAAACCTTCATCATGCAGTGGGGCCAAGGGGCCAACCAGAGCTACTTTTTTTACGGGAAGGAGTATCCGGGGCACCTCGAACTGCTGATGAAGATTTTGGAGGGCGGCGGCGTGGGCTATGGACAAACTATTTTGTACGGCCCCGGACATCCCCCCATCGTCATCGGCAACGGTCCCACCCCTTTTCTAGCGTGGGTCAACGGTTACGATCGCCTCTCCAATCTCTATTCTCGTTTCAACGCCACGGGGGTGAACTTCGATTTCAATGGCCGCAACTGGCAAGCCCGCATCGCCTTTCAGGCGGGGATGACGGCTTTGGCCGGGGCGGGAGGCGGAGGCCCCGTCATCGTGGGCGGCGGCAACGGTTTGGGCATCCCCAGTGTGAGCGGTCCGCTTCTTTACCAACAGCCCCAAGGCGTCATCATCAGCGGAACGCCTCCGCCGTACGCTCCGATCATCGTGGTTCCCCGCGGCCCCGCACCCGTCTTCGTCAACCCCTTTCCCAGAGGGGGCGGTTTGTTGATGGGGGGGGGCGGTTTCGCGGGCGGAACCCGCTCCTTTTCCCGAGGGCAAGGCATCAGCGTGCGAATCGCCCGCTGACGAGTATTTTTTCTAATCTTTATTCTCAGAAGTTGCCAACGAGATTGAAGATGCCTTTCAAGGCAGCTTCGAACTCTTCCTGGGACTTGGCTTGGTCCAGTTGCTCGAGCACGCCGTCAACCATGTTGAGGACGAGCATGACCTTTGCCTTGTCTTCCACCTTCGTGGTTTCCATTTCCTTGATTTCCTCTTTGGCTTTGGCTACTCCGTCCTTCCATCCGGCTTGCAGCTCCTTGGGTATCCACTTGTCCTCAACCTTTACCCATGTTTGCTCTTCCACCTCGCCGTCTGGGTCGGTGATGCGCAGGACGGCTTCTTCCCCCGACGTGGAGACTTCCTCCACCTTGACCGCGTTCATCTTGGCGACGAATTCCTTCTTCCACTTGTCCTCGTCTGAGAGGGCGGAGATGGCGGCCAGCTTGTCCATGAGGTCGCCGCCCGTGTTTGCGAGCAAGTCACCGAGGTCGATGTTCTTGGCGGAGTCGTAGGAACCGAGTTCGCTGTCGAGGAGGATGTCGAGGAGGTCCGTGAAATTGTCCCAGTCGTCGGAAAGCTTGTCCTTGTTCCCGGCCAAGGCGTTTACGGTTTCGTTCTTGAGGATGTATTCCTTCTTTTCCGCGAGTACCTTGTTGGCCTTCTTGAGGATGCCGAGTACCTTGTCGTAGACGTCGGCGTCGATGGTGGCGATGGCGGATCGGGCCACCTCGTTGGCATCCTTGCGGTAGGACTCCGGCAAGGCGGACCATACGACCTCCGGCTTGTTCTCGGAGAGGTTGGAGATGATGGCTTCTGCGGTGCCCTTGGCGTCGTCGGGCAGGGAAATCTCTCCGCTGCAAGAGGCGAAGAGTAAGGCGAGGCCGAAGGCAAGGAGGGAGCGGGTGTTTGTTTTCATGGAGTGGGTTGGTTGTCGGTACGGGTGAGTTTCATGCATGCAGACTACCTCAAGGGCCCGTCGAGGCCTATTACAATATTACCCAAAAATTGGAATGCAGGGCGTAGTGGCGATTCACTTGCCCCAAGAGGCGTAGCGTTCGGCGATGCGGGCGGCCTTTACGTCGCCGGTGTGAAAGAGAAAGCGGTAACGGAAGGTTATGGACTCGCCGTTCTTGATTTTGAGGTCGCCCGTTCCCTTGGGCTTGCGCTCGAAGTTGTGTATGCCGAAGGGATTGGCGGCCACGAGCCCGTAGTCTCGCGCGTGCCACCAAGTGGGGTGGCGGGGGTTGGAGGAGTGATCGAAGATGGAGAAACCTACGACCTTGCCCTCCACAGGCGCCCAGTAGGACACCCAGGCGGCCCGCTTGCCCCAGACCGCCCTGTCCTCCACGCCCGCGCTGTTCACCGCCTTGCCTTTGGCGACGGAACCGCGAAGGCGTAGGACGGGGTTGGAGCGGATGCCCATAGAGCCTTCCTTGGTGTCGCCGAAAGTGACGTCTCCGGAGTCGGCGATGAGCTTTACCGTTACGTCCACGGCCCGGTCGTCTCCTTCGCCGAAGAAGGCAAGGGTCCGTTCGTCTCGGCAGACGATTTTCCCTTTGGCGTCCACCCACTTGTTGCGGGTGGAAATGACGTTGCCCTCCAGCTTGAGGAATTTCTCGTGATGAATTTCCCCCGTGTTTTTGGCGACGTGCCAGAAGCTGATGCCGTTTACTTCTCCGTGCGTGTACCAGAGTGACGCGTGGTGGGGGTGGTCCTTGGCTTCACCGGGGCCCGCGTCCTCGATGGGGTAGCGCCGGGTCATGGGGACGCCGCCGGGACCGATGACGGGATACAGGACGGGCTTGGCCCGCTTCTCGTCGGCGTATACGTACTTGGTGAAGAGCTTGCCGCCCACCTTCACGGTTACGGCGTCGTCGCCTTTTTCAAGCGTGACGGCTGCGGCCTTTGTTTTGGCGGGCTTGGCTCCGAGCGTGAGGCCGGCGGCGGTGAGTAGGAGGGAGGAGAGAAGAAGCTTACGCATCGTTCGGGTGGTTGGGTTTGGCGTTGGGAAGGTGGTGAAACGGGTGACTAGCGGTTTTCCTCTTGGGAGGCTCATCCGTCAACCTTTGTTTCGTCGGGATCGAGGAGTTCGAGCAGGGAGGTGCGGACGTAGTTTCTCAGGTCTTCGGGTAGGTCGGCGGAGCGGGCGTCGAAGTCTTCAAGCCGCCGGCGGGGCAGGTGAGGTTTGTCGGCGGAGACGAGGGTTTGCTTGCCCGAACGTCCCGGACGGGCCTCGCCTTCGCTGACGCGAAGGTAGCTCGGAGAGCCGCTTGCGAGGCGTCGGACGGCGTATTCGTCGAGGGTGAGGTCGAAGACGAGTTCGAAGGCGAGGAACTGTCTTTCGTCGCCCCACCAGACGGTGAGGGCCATAGACTCATCTGCGTAACGCAACCGCTCGGAAGCCTTGACGAACAGGCCGGTTGGAAGTGGCCTGAGCATGCAGACGACCGGTCTTGTTCAGGCCATCACTTCTCCACGATCCAGACGTTTCGGAATTGGAGCGGGTTGCCGTGGCCTTGCAGCTTGATGGGGCCGGGTGTGCCTTCGGGTTCGCCGCGGGAGCCGCCAGTCTTGCCAGGGATTTCGTAGGCGTCGTGAATGAGTATGCCGTTAAGGTGAGCGGTGATTACGGCGTTTTTCACCTTCTTGCCGCCTTTGGACCGGGCGTTGGTGAAGTCCACGTCGTAGGTTTGCCAAGAGAGGGGAGGGAAGCAGCCGTTAACGTCTGAGGGCTTCTTGGAGTAGATGCCGCCGCACTCGTTGTTGAGGCCTTCCAGTCCGAAGGAGTCGAGAATCTGCATCTCGTAGTGATCCACTTGGTAGAAGCCACTGTTGCCGCGACCTTGTCCGCGGGCGGCGGGACGGTAGGGCAGGAGGAACTCCACATGCATGTGGTAGTCGCTGAACTTGCGGTTCGTGCGGATGTCGGAGCCGTCGGTGTTAAGAAGCTTGGTCTTGGCGTCGAGGCGGCCGCCATGCCACTCGTCCTTGTCAGAACCGTCGAAGAGGACGATGGCTCCCTTGGGCGGCTTCTTTCCAATGGTGGGGCTTTTCCGGTTTGCCTTCGCGAGGGAGAAGTTTTTGCCGGAGTCCGTCTTGCCCTCTAGCTTGTCGCCTGTGATGACGCCGGCGTACTGTTTGTGGCCAGGGGGCGGAAATTGGCGAGTGGCGCTGAATTCGGTGGGGGAACCGCTCAGGTAACGCTTCTTACCCTTGGCGGCGTGCAGGATTACGGAGCCGTTCTCCAGTTTGCCGTCGAGCAGGATCTTGTTCTTCCCGTCCCAGCCGGCCCCGGGTAATCCGCCAGGATAGAGGACAGCGTGAAAGGAGCCCTTGTCGAGGGCGATGACCTGGGCACCCAGTTTGTCGCCCGTGTATTCGCCTTGATACTTGAAGTCAGATGGCAGATTTGGGTCGTTCGGGTCGGTGAATGTACCGCCGAACTTCTTTGGTGCGGCGGTTGCTATCGTGGCGGTGGCGAGCAGGAGGGAGAAGAGGAAGCGCATGGTCATGGCGTTGTCGTCCTATTTGGGTTCGGGTACGAGTGATGAAAACAAACCACAAAGAGCAAACTCAAGAGGTTGGGTTGGCAAAGGAAAAGCTCCCCAAACCAGTTTTTTCTAGAGGAAAGGAATCTACGTCTGGTGGATTTCACCAGGATGGTTGCCTGGTTCGGACTTAACGGGTGGGGATGTTCTTGATGTCTTCTTCCGTGGGCCAGTACTTTTCCAAGTCCTCCAGCGAGGGAACTTCCTTGGGGCGCACCACCCGGAAGCCGACGAAGAGGGCGTCGGTCAGGTACCAGACGCTTTGCGGAATCTGCGGGTCGCTCTGCTTCCACGCCTTGATCGAGGCCATGCGGGAAGTGCTGCGGTGCATCTGAGAACCGTCGTCCCACGAGCCGCCCTTGACGGTGCGGGAATATTCAGTGTTGGGAGCCACAACGGGATTTACCACGAGCTTGCTCGGGGCTTTTTCAGCGGGCGGGTAGTATTGATCCAGCACCCATTCCCAGATGTTGCCGTGCATATCGTGTAGACCGAAGGGATTCGGGGGCTTCACGCCCACCTTCTGGTACTTGAAGCGGCTGTTGCCGAGGTGCCAGGAGTGTTTGGAGAGGTCGCCCTTGGAATCCCCGAAGCTGTAAGGGGTGGAGGTGCCGGCCTTGCAGGCGTATTCCCACTCGGCTTCCGTGGGTAGGCGGTAGAACTTGCCCGTGCGGGCGCTTAGCCACATGCAGTACATCTTGGCGGAAAGCTGAGTCATGCAGATGGCGGGGAAGCCGCTCTTACCCATTCCGAAGGTCATGTCCGTGTAGGGGCCGGTGGGTTTGGTCACGGCATCGGATAGGGCGTCCGCCTCGGTGGGTTCGAGTTTTTTGTACTCCCGGTTGTCCTTGTCGAGGTTCATCATCCACAGCTCGTATTCGTCCCAAGTAACCTCGTGCTTACCCATCCAGAAGTCGGATAGCTTCACTTGGTGGGCGAGGAGTTCGTTGGGCGAGCGGTTCGGGTCGTCCGCCGGACTGCCCATGGTGAATGTACCGCCCTTGACGGGAACCATGTCGAAGGAGATGTCGGAGGTGGCGATGTTTTCCTCATAGGCTTCGAAGCCGTCGTTCACGGCACCTGCCTTGAGACCCAACTTTTGGTACAGTTCCTTGGCCAGTAGACCGATTTCCGTTATCTTGGCTTTTCTCTGCTCGAGCTTGATCCCCTCGGGCCAATCAGCCCCTTCCTCAATCCAGCGGCGCAGCATGAAGAGTTCGGCGGGGGAGGGCGGAGGGTTCTTTTCGGGGGGCATGCGGTCTTCGTCGTCCATCGGCAGGGTGGCGAGGAACCAAAGGTCGCTGGCCACGGGATCGCCCGGAACAATCACATCCTCCTTGGCGAAGGCGTGCTCGAAGGTGTCCAAGCGCAGTTTGCCGTCCGCTCTCCCTTCACGGTGGCACTTCACGCAATGTATTTCCAAGATGGGCTGTACGTGTTCGGCGAAATCGAGTTTCTTAGGCAGGCGTTTCCGAGGCTCCAAGGTCACGTCGTCGGGCCACTTGGCCCCCTCCTTGATCCACTTCTTGAGGATTTCCTGCTCGGCCTTCGTCAGGGGGTAGTCCTTCTCTTCGTTCTTGATAGGCGGCATGATTTCTTCGTCCTCGGGAGGAAGGGTTGTCATCCAATAGAGGGAGCTGACCTCGGGGTCGCCGGGGGTGAGGACGTCTTCCGACTTGAAGGCGTGCTCCTTGGCATCGAGTCTGAGTTTCCCCTTGGCGTTGTCTGCCCGATGGCAGCTCACGCAATTGAATTCCAGCACGGGTTTCACGTCCCGGACGAAGTCGATTTCGCCCTCGTCTTGGGCGTTCAGAATGTTCGCGTTTGCCCAAGTAGCGAGTGCGGCAATTGAAAAGAGGTGATATCGTTTCATGAAGGTTGAGGTTTCCATGCAGAGCCTGTGTCTATAGGCCAATATACTGGAAATCGGGTCTTATCTCAAAATTGCCCTGACGGGAAAAGAAAAAAGCTCCCTTGCGGCCTACGCTTGGCTATTAGAGAAAAGAAAGATTCTTGCGACTATGTTAAGATTTGTCCTCGGCATGCAGCTCTTGTGGTTCTCCGCTTTCTCAGCGGCGGATCCGAAGCGGTTCGTCTTCACGGAAAAGCAAATGGGCACGGACTTCCGCATTGTTACCTATGGGGAGAAGGACGCTACCGTCGAGGAGGCTGCCCGTGCCGCCTTCGCCGAAGTCGCCCGCCTTAACGGCATCTTCAGCGACTATCTGGACGACAGTGAACTGAGCCGCCTCTCACATAGCTCCGGCACGGGTAAAACCGTGTCCGTGAGCAAGGACCTTTGGACTGTGCTGGCCGCGGCCCGAAAGTTGGCCCGGGATACGGACGGCGCTTTCGACGTCACCGTCGGTCCCTATGTCCGCCGTTGGCGGGCCGCTCGTTTCTTCAAAAGATTGCCCAGCCCTGAAAAACTGACCCTTGCCCGTCTTGCCGTAGGCTACCGCAAGTTGACCTTGTTTCCAAACAGGCGGGCCGTACGCCCGGAGGCCCCGAACATGGTCCTTGACCTCGGCGGCATCGCCAAAGGTTATGCGGGCGACCGAGCCCTTGCCGTCCTGAGTGAACGCGGCTTTCCTTTCTCTCTCGTGGACGCCGGCGGCGACCTTACCCTTGGCCAACCGCCCCCCGGTCGCAAGGGCTGGCGTGTGGCGGTGGGCGGACGCAAGCATCCCGACCTCCCGCTGCTCGAAACCGCGAACCTTGCAATCGCCACCTCGGGGGACCTCGAGCAGTTCGTGGAGATCGGGGGCAAGCGCTACTCCCACCTCGTGGACCCCCGCACGGGCCTCGGCCTCACCACCCAACTGCAAGTAACCGTCATCGCCCACACCGGCATCCAAGCCGATTCCCTTGCTTCAGCCCTCAGCGTCCTTGGCCCGAAAAAAGGTGCCGCCTACGCAAAAACCCTCCCCGGCGTCCAAGCTTACTTTCTCCAACGAATCGGCGAAGAAACCGTACTCAGCGTATCCAAGGGCGAGTAAGCGACGTTGAACCCAAGAGCTTTATCGAAACCAAAGCGTAAATGTTACGATTTTTTTACTTCATGATTTTGAGTCTTGAGGCTGGACTGCGAGGAGAAGGTAATTCTGGAGCAACTGGAGCTGACCGAGCGGCGATCTTTAGTTATCTCTCCTCAGGATATGGAGCTCTAGGCAAAGGGCGTCTGGAAAACTCTCGGGAAGTACAAAAGGGTCAACATCCGCTTCAGTGGCCGTAACTTGATCTCATAACAAAATGGCGTTGCGGAAGTGAATTCCCAATCAGAACTTCATAGCGAGAATCCTTTACAAGTGAGTTGGCCAGCAAATCGAGCTTGGGTAGGCTGGCGCCTCTCATCGCTTTATTGCGCTTCCGGCTTTTCCTCCGGTGTGTTTTCCGGTTCCTTGTCGCTCCTTTCGCCCTTCTTCCGGTTTAACCAGACTCGACCATGACGACTATCCGCTCCCTTCTCCTTCTTTGCCTGCTCGGCGCCGCCTCGGTCCTTCAGGCCCGCAAGCCCAACTTCGTTTACATCATGGTGGACGACGCCGGTTACGGCGACTTCTCCTCCTTCGGACAGAAACAATTCAAGACCCCGAGCGTGGACCGTATGGTTGCCGAGGGCATGAAGCTGACGGACTTTTACGCCGCCAGTACTGTTTGCGCTCCCTCCCGTTGCAGCCTCATGACGGGCCACCACACCGGCCACGCTCTTGTGCGGGGCAACCGCGAGGTTCAACCAGAAGGGCAGGCCCCGCTTCCCGACTCCGCCCTCACCCTGCCCGAAATCCTCGGCAAGGCCGGTTACGTCTCGGGCATGTTCGGCAAGTGGGGTCTCGGGTCTCCCGGTTCCGAGGGTGACCCCATGAACCAAGGCTTCGACCGATTTTTTGGCTACAACTGCCAGCGCCAAGCACACACCTTCTACCCCCCCCACCTATGGAGCGACCGCAAGAAAGTTGTCCTCGACGGCCAAACCTATTCCCACCACCTCATCGCCGAGGAAACCCTCAAGTTCATCCGAGCCAACAAGGACAAACCCTTCTTTCTCTACTGCCCATTCACCATCCCTCACGCCGCCATGCACGCACCCGAGAAAGACGTCGCCCCGTGGCGGAAGAAGTTTCCTCAATTCGAAAATGTCGTAGGCCGCTACCGAGGCCCGCTCGTCAAAAACCCCGTCGCCGCATTCGCCGCAATGATGACCATCCTCGACCGCGACGTCGGACGCATCCTCGACCTGCTCGAAGAACTTGGCCTTGCCGAAGACTCCCTCGTCATCTTCACCTCTGACAACGGCCCACACAAGGAAGGCGGCCACAAGCCTGACTTCTTCGACAGCAACGGCCCCCTCCGAGGCTATAAGCGCGACCTTTACGAAGGTGGCATCCGCGTGGCCACCGCCGCCTGGTGGCCCGGCGTCATTAAGCCAGGTTCAATCAGCGCCCACGTCGGCACGGGTTGGGACGTTCTCCCCACTTTCTGCGAACTTGCCGACATCCCCGTTCCCGAAGACATAGACGGCGTCTCCTTCGCCCCCACCCTCCGTGGCCATAAAGCAAAGCAGATCAAGCGTGACCATGTCTACTGGGAATTCCACGAACAAGGCGGCAAGCAAGCCGTCCGCAAAGGCAAGTGGAAGGCCGTCCGCCTCAACGTCAGAAAGAAGCCCGACAGCCCTATCGAACTCTACGACCTTTCCAAGGACATCGGCGAAACCAAGAACCTCGCTGCCGAACGGCCCGAGCTCGTCAAGGAAATGGCCCGCATCATGGCCGAATCCCACCTCCCCAGTCCCACCTTCCGCTTTCTCCCCGGGGAGTGAACGATAGCCGTAAACTAGGGAGGTTGGCCGTTTTGAAATAAGGTGAGAAGGACACCTTTTCCAAATTCATCGAACGAACGGTTCCCAAGTAAGGCACCTTTGAGGCGGTAATGGAAGTCACCAAGGCATTGCCGGATTGGGACAAGGGCGAATACGGCTTTTGCTACGAGTTGGATTAAGAAGCGAAGCTAAGCCTAATCGTCGCTCGGCATGCCGGCTGCGAGGAAGGCTTGTGGGGCGGCGAGGTTTACTTCGGGCAAGTCCTCGAAGCTTAAGTCGGTGGCGGGGCCTAAAGGTGCGACGTTGAGGGAGGTCAGGTCGAGGCGTCCGTTTTCGATGCGCAGGGTGGGGTAGCCGTCGGTGTGGGAGCGGTAGAGGTCCCCGTGGTGGGCGAGCATGGCATCCCGGACATGCTCGGGCCAGGCGGAGAGGCCCTTGAAGTAGTGGTGGCCGTTGCGCTCCACATGGGTGATGCCGAGGGTGGCCATGATGGCGAGGTCCTGCAGGAGGGCGACGGGGCCGACGTTGGCCAAATCTTCGCCCGAAAGGTGAACGGGACGTTCCCGATTCGCCTTCGCTCTGGTCAAGGTGGCGGCGTTGGCGATGCCTTTGACAATGCCTTTGCAGTTCTTGTGGCTTACCCCGTCATAGCCGAGAGCGAGGGCTGCGGGCAAGGAATCGAGGTCGGCGTCGGCCTCGTCGATTATGAAAGGTGGTCGGTCGGGCCAGGAGCAAAAGTCGTCGGCCACTTCTGGTGCGAAGGTTTCGTCCCGGTGGGCGGGTTGTTCGACGAGCAGGAGACCGGCGTCCAGGAAGGTGCGCAGGGCTTCGTCCTCCCGCCACGCTTCCCAATGCTCGCGAAAGGCGGCTATGCTTGGGTACTGCTCGTTGCCGTCTAGGGTAAAGCGGGAGTTTTGTGGCAGAAGCCCGGCGAGTTTCCGGAGTCGCGGTAAATCGGTGCCTAGCTTGCCACAGACTTTTATTTTAAAATAATTTAAGTTATATTCTCGTATGCAGGATTCAAGGTCAAGTGGGAGCGAATCGTTTGCTCGGGTCTCGTCGGTGACTTCGGCAGGGGTGAGGGGGTCGCCGAGTCCGATGGTGTGACGGGCGACGATCGAGGTGACAGGTTCGGCGGGAAGAACATCAGCGGGAACGAGGTCGCCGAGTTCGGAGCGAACCTCGCCCAAGCGCAGGCCGAGAAGGTTTTGGCGAATGACTTGGTGAGCGGGTTTTTCGAGGCGTCGGCCAAGTGCGTCTAGCAGAACGCGCTCCACCAGGCTGACGCCGAGGTTGCCGAGCAGTTCGGGATGACCGGAGGCTTTCGCCCATTCGTTCTGTCCGTGGAAAAGCTGGTGCCAGAGTTCGAAGAAGTCGGAATCGGTAGCGTCGAGGGCGAGCCCGGCTGCGTGGTTGATTACGGCGAGCATGGCGGGCAGGTCTTGCTCGAAGGTGGTGTGGGTGGACTTGGTGAACCATTTCGGTGGCAAGCCTTCGGAAGCGACGCCGGAAGTGAGAACGCCGTCCACCTCCACTTCCGCCTGTAAAACGAGGTGGGGTAGGGCGGTGAGGCTGGCGATGCCGTACTTGAAGGGAAACCGCGTCCGCATCGGTAGGACGCGGAAGGTGATGCGCTTGAGGTCGAGCCGTGGGAGAGTGATCGTCACAGGCCGAGGTAGAGGTCGCGGCCGGCGGCCAGGGCGGCGATTTTTCGATCGGCCACGGAGCGCTTTAGCATCCAGAAGCCGCAGTCTGGGTGAATCCAGCGGATACGGCCTTCGCCGAGTTTGGCTTCGGCTCGCTCGAGCGCGTGGGCGATATCTTGGGCGGACTCGACTTGGTTGACCTTCACGTCAACGACGCCGATGCCGAGGGCGACGCGTTCGTCCACTTTTGCTAGGGCGTCGAGGTCATCCTCGGGGCGGTGGGCGAGCTCGAGAACGACGTGGTCGGTCCGAAGGGCGTTGAGGAAGGCGAGTAGGGCTTGCCAGGTGCCGGACTGTATGGTTTGGCCGCCGTAGTTACCGAAGCAGAGGTGTACGGCTTTTTCGCCGTCGAAGGCGTCGAGGATGCGGTTGATGGCTTCTGCGGCGAGGGGACCGTGGTCAGGGTTGCCAGGAACGTTGGCCTCGTCCACTTGGAGGCAGGCGCAGGAGAGGGCGGAGGCTTGCTTGGCGAGGACGTCGGCGAGGGCCAGGGTGAGCTTCTCAAAGTCTTGGTAATGAAGGTCGAGAAGGGTGCGGGCGAGCATGTAGGGGGAGGTGAGGGTAAACTTGAAGGGGCCTCCCGCTACGGAGGCGGCCCGGCCGCAGTCCTCGGGCAGGTTGAGCACGCCTTCGTCGAGTTCGTGGCGAACTACGCCGGCGGGCTTGGCCCGAAAACCCATTTCGGCTTTGGTGCGGAAGGCGTCGTGGTCGGCCCGGCCGACTCGGGAATCGATTCCACCGAGCTTGCCCGTGAAGTATTCTATCATGCCGTTGGTGTCGGGGTGGTCGAGGTCGAATCGGTAGAGTTCGCCGTCGGTGGGGAGGTCCACGCCGGCATCCCGTTGGGTTGCGAAGATTACGCGGGTGGCATCGGTGAGGGCCTGCTCGTTGGGGAAGGCGGCGAGCCAGTCGGGCACGGGATAGGAACCGACGGTAGTGACTTGTATGCGGGGGGAACTCATAGCTCTGCAAGTTGGTTGGAGGAGGTCAGTAGGGGCCGCGGACATGAGGGGCCACTTTTTCGCGGTAGTAGGTTTCGAGGCGTTCGTGAAGTTCGTGGGGAAGGGGGGGCAAGTCGGAGACGGCGGCGTTGGCTTGGGCCTGTTCGATTCGGCTGGCTCCGGGAATGAGGGTGGAGACGGCGGGGAAGTCCAGAACCCACCGCAGGGCCATGGCGGCCATGCTCATGCCTTCTGGAACGTAGGGTTTCAACTCCTCTGCCAGTTCGGTGCCCTTGGCTAGCCCTAGTCCGGCGAAGGTTTCTCCGACGTTGAAGAATTGGCCGTCCTCGTTGAAGCCTCGGTGGTCGTTCGCGGCGAAGGTGGAGGAGGCGGTTAGCTTGCCCGAGAGCAGGCCGCTTGCCAGCGGCAACCTCACGATGATGGCGACGTTTTTTTTGGCGGCCTTTTCGAAGAGAACTTTGGCGGGCTTGAGGCGGAAGAGATTGAAGATGATTTGTAGGGAAGTCAGCCCGTCCTGTTCGAGGCAGAGCAGGGCTTCCTCCATGCTCTCCACGCTTACGCCCCAGTGACGAACGAGGCCTGTGGCTTGCTGTTCCCGCATGGCGTCGAAGACCTCTCCCTTGCGCAAATCCTCCGTGGGCAGGCAGTGGAGTTGGGTGAGGTCGAGGGCCTCCGCGCCGAGGCGGCGCAGGGAGTCCTCCGTACAACCGCGCAGGTTTTCGGGGGTGAAGGCGTCGGGAAAGATGTGGGCCCGGCGGCCCAGCTTGGTGGCTACGAAGAAGTCTCCAGAAGCTTCCCGTAGGAATCGTCCTAGGAGTTCTTCACTGCGGCCGTCGCCGTACACGTCCGCAGTGTCGAGGAAGTTGACGCCGGACTCGTTGGCGGCCCGCAGGATGGCGAGGGCGTCTTCCTCGCGGAGGTCACCCCAGCAGTCGCCGCCTAACTGCCAACAGCCGAGGCCGACCTCGGAGGCGTGAAACCCAGTGTTTCCGAAAAGTCTCGTTTTCATTGCATGGGAAAGAGACGAAGAAAGGGTCTTCATTGCTGTCGCGCAAGCGCGGAAGTTGGTCGTTTGGACTGGCCGAGGAGGGGGTTCTCGCCATGTTAGCGGAGCTTTTCCCGATTCACCCGTCAGCCCAAACCTTGACTCTCACCGATCAAACTTGTTCCGCGTCCGCCTGTTTCGCCATGGGCTTACGCTGGTTCGTGGCCGCCCAATGCCTCGGGTACGCGGCGGCATTGGGGGCGCCTTCGAACCTCAACTCGTGGCTCTTGCCAGAGCATGGCGACGCCTTTGCCGGAGCCGCTGATGCCGGTGCTGCCTTGGCGTTGTGGCTGGCGGGATGGGCCTTGCCGTTTCTGGGCCGTGCTTCGGCTGGCGGGCCGAACGGCGGAACTTGCGGCAATTCCTTGGTGGAGAAGACGGACGCCGTCTTGCTTCTGTTCGCGGCGGCGTGGGCCTTCGGCAACGCCGCAATTTCGTGGGCGTCGTTCCTCGGAGACCGTTTCCATGCAACTGATCTCATCGGCCACGCGGCCCGTTACTCTGCGCCGCTGGCCCTGTTGGTCATGCGTGGCGAACATTGCTCAAGCCCCGTGGTTTTCCGCAGGTTGGAATGGGTTCTGCGCCTGGCCACGGCGGGAACCTTCGTGGGGCACGGGCTTTGCGCCTACTGGCTGAAGCCTGGTTTCGCGGACCTCATCGTGGGGACAGCGGACACCTTTCTCGGGGCGGATTGGGAGGCGGCGGAAGCTCGGGAGCGGTTCGCCTTGGCCGTCCTTCCGTGGATCGGGCGAATGGATTTCGTCTTGGCCGCCTTATTTCTTCTGCCCGGCAAACATCTGCGTGCCGTTGCCTTGCTGATGGGCGTTTGGGGAGTGGTGACGGCTGCCAGCCGGATGACTGCCTTCGGTTGGGAGCGCTGGCCCGACCTACTCGTTCGCGCTGCCAACGGGGGAATCCCCTTGCTTTTTTGGTGGAGGTGGAAAGTTTTGGCGGTCAACGTTTCGCCTCGATGAAGTCGCTTATTGTGCTGTTCACCCTTTGTCTAACTTGTCTTGGCTCGGCTTTGACCGAGAAGAAGGAGGGTGCTTCGGCCCCGTGGTTGGAAAAGGACTACGTGGAAAAAGAGTCCGCCCGCATCACCAAGCTTTCGGGCTCTCGCCCCGCCCAGTGGCGCGTGATTTGGAAGGAAAACCCCGCCACCTCGGCCACCCTGTCTTGGAGCACGGCGAGCAAGGGAAGCAAGCACTTGGTTCGCTACGACGTGACCTCTCGTGCCGGCGACGCCTACGCCTTCCAACGAGCGAGCGACCGCGACGGAGCCTACGCTGGTGCCGACGGCGAACACTTTCATCATGTCCGTTTGACTGGCCTGAAGCCCTCCACGACCTATTGGTTCGTCCTTGAGTCCGACGGCGCGCGCTCCCCCGAGCTGCGCTTCACCACCGCCCCCGCGGATGATCGCCCCTTCGCCGTCCTCTTTGGCGGAGATTCCCGCTCGGGCCACTTCGCCCGGGCCCAGGTGAATCTCTTGATGGCGGCTCTCGCTAAAGAGGACGCCGCCCTCCTCGCGTTCGCTCATGGCGGCGATTACGTGTCAAGCGGGCGAAGCTGGAGCCAGTGGTCCCGCTGGATGAGTCAGCACGAATTGGCGACTACCCCTTCGGGCAAGGTCCTGCCCATCGTTCCCACCCGGGGCAACCACGACGGCGGGCCGCTTTACGACCAAATCTTCGACGATCCCGGCGGCCCCGACCGAGAGAACTACTACCTCACCCGACTTTCTCCGAAGACCTCCCTTCTCACCCTGAACACGGAAACCAACGCGGGCGGAGCCCAGCGAACCTGGTTGGGTAGAAGTCTGCGGGCGGAACGTCCGCGGACACGTTGGCTGCTTGCCCAGTACCATCGTCCCGCGTGGCCCGCCGTGAAAAGCCCGGGCGCTGCGCTCAAGTTCTGGACCCCGCTTTTCGAGGAGTTCAACCTCGATATCGCCGTCGAGTCAGACGGGCATGTTCTCAAGCGCACGGTTCCTCTTCGGAACGGCAAGGCCGACGACACAGGCGTGACATACGTGGGCGAGGGCGGCTTGGGCGTAGGCCAACGTCGACCCGACGCAGGCCGTTGGTACCTTCGTCCGCCAGGCATGACGGGGCGCGGCCATCACGTCATGCGTATCCGTTTCACCCCCGAAAAATTGGACTACGAGGCCATCTTCCTCGACCGCTCCGTTCCCGACAGCCGGATCTTCCGACCCCGACCGAAGAAGTGAAGCTTCGGCCGCAAACCCCGGGGACAAGAGAGTCGCCACCAAGGTTTCCACCCAGGCGCATTAGCGCCAAACAACTGCTTACCTTCACCGCCGGGTTGGTTGTGGTTTCGATCCTCGCGGGCTCGGAGTCCTATTACAAGAAGCCCCACGGCCTCTTCTCCACCCGGCCGGATGCCACCAAGTCGCTATACAACATCAAGCGCTTCGGCCCTGTCGGCCTAGGGCTCGATCTTATCCAGCCAGCCTTCACTATGCGCATTGCCCACGTCGAGGAGGGTTCGCCCGCCGCCGCCACCGGGAAGCTGGCCAATGGCCAAGTCATCGAGAGCATAAACGGGCAGAAGCTCGCCGACATCGACCCGCGCATCCAGCTCGGTAATATCCTCGCCGAGGCGGAGGCCACGGACGGCTTCTTGAAGTTCGTCATTCGCGGCGAGGCCGAGCCGGTCACGGTCCAGGTGCCCGTGCTTGGCGCGTACAGCGAGACCTGGCCCCTGAACTGCCCGAAGTCCGACAAAATCGTGCGGCAGGTAGCCGACTACCTTTCCCGACCCGACGCCCAGAAGGGGCTTGCCGGTATCGGAATGTTGTTCCTGCTTTCTACGGGCGAGGACAAAGACCTCGAAGTCGTCCGCCAATGGGCCCGCAACGTGAAGCCGCACCGATACCCCTGGTACATCGGCTACGGGGGTCTTCCGCTGACCGAGTGCTATCTTCGCACGGGGGACACCAAAATTCTGGAGAACATCCAGGCTTGGGTGCAGAACGCCGACCAAACCCAGCATAACGACGGATGGGCGGGCCGGGGTTCCGCGCTCACCTCCTACGGCAGCGGTCACCTAAATGCGGCGGGTACGCACGTGGTCACCTTCCTCATGCTCGCCAAGGAGTGCGGGGCCGAGGTGTCGGACCGCCTGCTTCTGCGGTCCCTTCGGCACTTCTACCGCTACGCCGGCCGAGGCGGCAATCCCTACGGGGACAACCGTCCCGAGAACGGCTTCGTGGACAATGGCAAGAACGGCAAGCTCGCCTTCGCCATGGCCGCCGCCGCCGCCCTGACTCCTGACGGCGAAAACTCCCTCTACGCGAAGGCTCGCGACGCATGTGCAATTCAAAGCTTCTACACAACCAGCTTCATGTTGCATGGCCACACCGGCGGCGGCATCGGAGAAATCTGGCGGAGTGCCTCCATGGGCTTGATGCGGGAGAAGCGCCCTCGACAGTACCGCGACTTCATGGACAACCGCCGGTGGCACTACGACCTCTCGCGCCGCTTCGACGGCTCGTTCGGCATACTTGGCGGTTCGGGCTACGACAAGGAACAATGGGGCGTTGCCTATCCGTTGTCCTACACGCTTCCGCGCATGACCCTCCGCATCGCCGGGGCCCCGCGAACGAAATTCTCCAAGCCCTACCGACTGCCCAAGCAACTCTGGGGAGTCGAAGCGGACAACGCGTTCCTCTCCTTCGAGGCGGTGCCCGACAAGGACGGCAAGAAGCAAGACCTCTCCAGCGAAACTCTGGCCGAGGATTCTGCTATGCCCTTCCTTCGCCGCTTCCATGGCCCGACGCAACCCACCGACCAAGAAATTCGCCGCTACGTCCATCACCAGGAGCACAGCATCCGTCTCATCGCTGCCTATAAGGCCCTCGGTATCAATAGTGGCTACATCGGTTGGAAATCTGCCGGCGGCCAAGTGCGCATGAATCTGGTTTTGGAGTTCCTGCAACACGGGGACGCCCGGGTGCGGCGCGCCATGTTCAGTGCCTTGCTCGGCAAGGCCGAGGTCATCAACGAGGAAATTTTCGCCCTGGCAGTCAAGGCGGTCAAGGACCCTGCCGAATCGTGGTGGGTTAAGGATGCCGCATTGCAAGTCGTCGGGCGTGGTTCGGAGGAGCAAATCCTGCCCCTCGTCGACCTCCTGCTTACCTACCTCAAGCACGAGGAGGACTGGCTCAAGAACGCCGCCCTCACCGCCCTCTCGCCCGTGGTGGCGGACGAGCATTGCTACAAGCGCGTGCTGCCGGCCATCGGTGACCTCGTTCGCAACAACCAGCGAGTCTCCATCACCCGGGGTCTCACCGGCGGCATTCGCTCCAAGCTCAAGGCGGCTGGCCCCGAGGTACAGAAACTGGCCATCGAAACCCTCAGGGAAACCTTTACCGGCTACGCCGGAAGCAAGACCGCTCCCGGCGGACTCGACACCACCTCGACTTTCGAGTACCACCTTGACGGCATTGCCGCCTCGCTAGCGGAGGTGCCCGGCGGGCTGGACGTGCTTTACGAGGTGGCCCGCCAGCGCCAGCCCAAGGAAATCCTGCCCTACAAGGAATACTTCCTCAATGCGG
>CAXGVD010000008.1:0-19368 GCA_964012695.1 uncultured Opitutia bacterium | reverse complement strand
AGGCGAGCCGAGGTAGCCGCCCGTGGAAATGTTCGGAGCGCAGAAGACGGTGGGGCCCACGCACTTGATGAGCCAGGCGTTGGAGACGAGGTTGCGGTGACTGGGCAGGTGCTTGGCAACGACGGAGCCGATGTAGGGCGAATCGTCGGCCACTCCTTGACGAACCCGCTTGGAGGACTGTCCGCTAAGAAGGTTGTGCATAGCGTCGAAGTGGTTGCTGATTCCGCCAGGGTGGGTAACGGAGCGGACGAGGCAGAACTGGTCAGTAAGCTTGGCCAGCTTCACATGCATCTCGTTCAGCAGCATCTCGGGAACCTTGGAGCGGATGGGCTTGTAGGGGCCGCGGTACTCGACGGGCGAGTCGGGCTTCAGGTCCCAGGTGTCGACATGGCTGGGCCCCCCGCAGAGGAGGACGAATATGCAGGACTTCTTGGAGGAGACGGCGTTGCCGGCGGCGTCCGTCCCATCTCGTCCGAAGACGAACCCGGGCATGGTCAGATTGAGAGCCCCAAGGGCGCCCGTTTGAAGAAAGCTGCGACGGGCGATGGAATGAGTTTTCATGGCAACGAGTCACTTGGACGGTTCAAGTCCGTTGGTCGAGAGCAAGTTTCCTCGCGAGCCAGCACGCGGTCAAGTGGGTTTTGGGGCGAAAACGCGGACCCATTCGGCCTACTCGACCTTGGTCAGCTCCACGCCGTTGAGGAGGGTTCGGCCCGTTTTGGCGACGAGTTCGAGATCCAGCTTTCCCGTGGTTTCGAGGTTTTAGACAAGGCGGACGTGGGGGCCGCACTTGGCAGGGTCGAAGTCGGTGAGGACGGGCGAGCCTACGAGCAGAAGGTCGAAGAGGCGCTCGCCGGAGGCGTCTCCTGGTCTAAGCGCGAAGTGGAGGCGGACGTGGTAGCGGGCCTTGCCGCGCGGGTTCTTCTGGTTGATGACGGTGGGCAGGCTGAGTTTTTCCGCGCCTTCCACGCCCGAGCGGGTTATCCAGTCGCCCTCGCCGCCGAAGGCGAACCAGCGCGGGTCCTTGGACTGGACGTCGATTTTCAGGTCGCCGCCGCGCACGGCCCTAATCCAAGGCAGAGGTGGGTTGAGTGTAATCGACCTAGAAGCCGTCGGGGCCGTTGAAGAAGTCGGTGTCGAGTTCGTCGAGTCCGAACTTTTCCTTCTGTTTTTCGAAACAATGGCAGGCGAAGCAATGCTTGGCTAAAGACTTCTCCTTAGGGAGGTAGTGGGCCACGGGGTTGGGCCGCGCCTCGACGGCGGATGCGGCAAAGAGAAGAAAGGCGAACGCGGAAGCAGTGGTGGCAGGCCGTCTCATCAAGCGGTGAGTTCGGGAAGGGTTCCCGTGCTGTCGGCGAAGCTCGGAGCGTCGATGCCCAGAGCATGAAGCATGGTGAGGAAGAGGTTGCTCATGGGGACGTTCGAGCTGTATTTGAGGAAGTGGTCGTGCTTGAGCCCGAGCTTGCGGCCGCCCGCGAGGAGGAGGGGGTAGTTCACGTTTTGGTGGGTGCGGCTGTTGCTGCTGCCGTAGAGGACGAGGGTGCGGTCGAGGAGGTTGGAGCCGTCTTCGCCGGCGGGGGTGTCCTTGAGGCGTTGGAGGAAGTGGGCGAGGTTTTGAGCGAGGAATTGGTCGAACTTGCCCAGAAGTTCGGCGCCTTTGTCCTTGCCCGCGCCGTGAGCGAGCCCGTGCCAGTCCTTGCCCAGGCCGATGGCGGAGGGGAAGGAGCGGGCGAGGGTGGGGCCGTAGCTGCCGATTTGGAAGGTGGCGACGCGACTGAGGTCGGTAGAGAGGGCGAGGTAGAGGAGGTCGAAGGTGACGGCGAGGTAGTCCTTGGCGGCTTTGGGGTCGGCGTCGAGGGCAAGGGAGTCGGCGTCCACTTGGGGAAGAGGAACGTCGAGCCAGCGGCCCGCGCTTTCGACCCGCTTCTCGACTTGCCGCACGGAGGTTTCGTACTCGTCGAGCTTGCGTTGGTCGGCCCGGCCGAGTTGGCGGCGGAGGCCGCGGGCTTGTTCGAGGGTAAGGTCGAGGATGCTGCCGGCGTTTTCGAGCTTTTGGCGGTCGCTCTTGCCGGCTTGGTCGGCGGCGAAGAGGCGGCGGAAGATTTGGCGGGGCTCGGAGAGGGCGGGAATGGGTTGGCCATCGGCGGTGTAGGAGAGGGTGGTGGAGCGGGTGCGGGGGCCGATGCCGCCGTCGGAGGAGAGGGTGAGCGAGGAGTGGCGGGTGTGATGTCCGAAGTGCCCGGCTACGTATTGGTCGAGGGAGATGGTGTTGCGGTAGGTGACGGGGGAGAGGTCGTTGCCGGTGAGCCAGGTGTCGCCCGTGTCGTGGCCGTTCATGCGCCGGCAATTGGGATGGGAGAGGCCACCGAAGACGGAAACGTCTGGCATGAGGTTGGCGAGGGGTTGAAGGACATTGGTCAGCTTGTAGTCCTTGCCTTGGCCCGTGGGGAACCAGCCCCATTGGCGGGCGGGGGAGTCGTCCTTGGGCAAGGCCACGCCGTAGGGGAAGAGGATGCCGCAGAGGCGCTTGGCGGGGGCGGCCGTCTTGGCTTTGGCGGAGGCGGGCAGTGCCATGGCTTCGAGCCACGGGAGGGCGAGACTGACGCCCGCTCCCTTGAGGACAGCGCGGCGGGAAAGTGAAGTCGGCTTGGTCATGACGCTTGCTGGGGGCTCATTTTGTCAGAAAAGCCTCGCTCTTGGCAAGGGCGAGGAGGAGGGGCCGGAGACGAAAGTTTTCTTGGACGAGGGTGGTTTGGAGGGCTTCGACGGTGGGGCGGTCAGCGAGATCGAGGGAACGCCCGAGGGCGTAGGAGAGGAGGCGCTTGACGATCGAGCGGGCGAAGAGGTCGCGGCGTTCGCGAAGAAGATAGCCTTTGAGTTCAGCGGCTCCTGCGAGCCGTTGTCCGTTGGGGAGGGTGGCGACGTCGTCGATGGGAACGGGTTTGGGCTTGGTCGGCCGCTTGCCCTTGCCGGCAGCAACGGGCTGCGGTGCGTTTTCGCGCAAGAGGCCAACCGCGTCGAAGCGTTCGAGGGGCAGCCCCCACGGGTCGATACCTCGATGACAATTGGCGCAGGCTTCCTTCTCCCGATGCAAGGCGAGGCGTTCCTTGACGGTAAGGACGGTGGCGTCGGAGGAAGCGGAGGAGGCGTCGGCGAGGTCGGGCACATCGGGCGGAGGCGGAGCCGGAGGGGAGTCAAGAAGGCGGTCGAGTATCCAAGTAGCCCGCTTGATGGGGTGGGGGAATTGCCCATCAGAATGCCCCAGCAGGAAAGCTCCTTGGCCAAGGAGACCGCCGCGGACGTGCCCTGCGGGCAACTTCACCCGAACGTGGCGACTGGTGCGCGGCGGCTCGGAAAGCCCGTAATGGGTGGCGAGGGCCCTGTTGGCCATGGTCCAGTCGGCGTCGAGCAGTTCCAGCAGGCTGCGGTCCCGGCGCAGGATTTCGGTGAGGACGGCGACGGGCTCGCGCCGCATGTCGTCCTTCAGGGCGTTGTCGAAGTCGGGGTAGTACTCGGGGTTGACGGCGACGCGGTCGAGGGCGGCGAGGTCAAGCCACTGCTCGGTGAAGTTGCGGAGGAAGGAGGCGGAGCGCGCATCGTCGAGGAGACGGTTGACTTGGCCGGCGAGCACCTCGGGACGGACAAGCTTGCCTTGGTCGGCGAGGGTGACGAGCGTGGCGTCGGGCGGAGAATTGGTGAGGAAGTAGGACAGGCGGACGGCGAGTTCGTGGTCGGTGAGGGTTTGGGGAGCGGAATCGGCCTTGTCTGGGTCGCGGGTCTCGACGAGGTAGAGGAAGTGGGGCGAGGTGAGGACGGCGGCGAAGGTCTCCCGCATAGCCTCTTCAAAGGAATCGGAGGCGGCCCGAAAGCCGGCGAAGAGCTTTACGTACTGCGTGGTTTCAGCCTCGGTGGACGGGCGGCGAAAAGCTTTGCGGAGAAAAGGTTCGAGAGCCCGGCGGGCTCGGGCGGTTTCCCCCTCACCTTCCTCGGCGGCCGGCAAGAGACGAGTTTGGGAGGCGGGCGGCCAAGTTGCGAAGACGGGGGCTTCGTAGGTGACGGAGTGTACGCAGAGGTCGATACGATCGCCTGCAGGCGACTTGGAGAGAGGCGGCTTGGGCGGGGCGCCTTTCTTGGGTTTGGCGGGAGGGTCGGAGTAGGCCCGGTCGGCGTAACGGAGTTCCTTGCCGTCGGCGTCGAGGAAGTCGATTATCAGGATGACGCCCACGAAAGGACTGTTACCGAAGGGACGGTCGCCCGACTGCGGGAAGTTCTCCATGCGTCCACGAAAGACCAGCGTCTGAGGCTCGTCCGCGGGAGCGGTGACCTCCGCCTCGCCCACCACCTTGCGGGGAACGTGAATGATGCCCGCCACGGTTCCGAGTGAAACCCGCAAACGCGGAAAGCCCTCCTCCTTCGGCAGAACGCCTCCCACCTTGACGGTGATCGCGAACTCGCCCCGCCTCGGAAACTTGGGCAGATCGACGAGGAACTCGGGGTTCACGGGAACGGCTCCCTTGCGGGGCACCTTGCCGACGGCGGTTTCGTTGGCCTCGTAACGGAAGGTTTCGGGAGCTTCGCTTGAACCGGGAATGGCCTCGGCCAAACCCTTACGGGCGGCGACCAAATAAGCTTCGAGCTGGGTGGGGGAGGTTTCGAGGACGGCTCCGTTGTTGCGGAAACCTTCGGGCGAAGCGGGCTCGGGAGGCAGGTCAGCGGCGTAGTCGACGTCCACGCCGAGCAGGTCCCGCATGGTGTTGGCGTACGCCTCCCGGGTGAGGCGCCGCAAGAGCACCCGGCCCGCGGTCCGCCGCTTGAGGGAGGCGGCGTGGTCGAGCGTGGCGTCCGCCCAGTCCGTGAGAACTTTTCGTTCTTCGGCGGAAGGTTGGGCCTTTTCCTCGGGCGGCGGCATTTCGCCAAGATTGAGTTGGTCGAGGGCGTCGCGCCAAGTCTCCGAGTCAAAGTCTTCGACCTCGGCGCGGTGCGGCAAAAGGTCGAGCCGCAGCTTCCCCTTCTGCTTTTCGGAACCGTGGCAGGCGAAGCAATACTTGGCCAGTAACGGCCGAACCGTTTCGGCGTAGCTCGAAACCTCCTTCTCCGCAACGAATGCGGAAACCGTCGCCACCGAACCCATCGCGGCGAGGCCCGCGAACCCAGAGATGCGGAGTGCGCCGCGGAACCTGCAGAAGACGCTCACTTCTCCACGTACCAGATGTTGCGGTAGCGCACGGGGTTGCCGTGATCCTGAAAGCTGAAGGAGCCGGGGCGGTGGTTGAGTTCCACCTCGTCGTGAATCTTCACCCCGTTGTGGTAGGCGGTAAGGAGAGCCTTCTTGCCGTCCGGCTTCACCCGCCACTCCAAGTCGTAGGTCTGCCAATGTCCCGGAGGCAGGGAGGCGAAGTTGTAGGTGGAGTCCTTCTTGCCCGCCAAGGAAGGCACTGGTTCCATCACGTCCGGGTTCTTAAACTTGTAGAGTCCGCCACAACCGCCGCCCAAGTAGGTCACCGACCCGAACGAGTCCAACACTTGAATTTCCTTGCGGTTGGCGAGAAAGAAGCCGCTGTTGCCACGACCCTGCCCTCGGGCTGTGGCCCGAAGGTTGCAGTTGAACTCCACGTGGGCGTCATAGCTCCCCTCGATTATCTTCACTCCGCTCATGCCGCCCTTGGGCACTTGGATGGAACCGTCCTTCTCGTCCAAGCCAATCCATTCCCCCGAGCGGGCCTTTACGTTGTCGAAGTTCTTCCCGTCGATGAGGACCACGGCCCCCGGCGGGGGTTTCTTGCCCAAGGTAGGGGACTTGCGCTCCACCCGCTTCACCGAGAAGGATCCGGCCTCGCCCCCAACGGAGCCTTCGATGACGCCCCCGTCCTTGTAAACCAAGCCCCACTCGCGTTGGTCCTGAAACGGTTTGTTGAAAGTGACCGTGCCGCTCTTCTTGTCTGTGACGCCGTCCACCTCGGCCCGAACGATTTCCCCCTTCACCTCGCGGCGGGCCAGCAACTTGAAGTTCCCCTTGCCCACGGCCACCACCCGGACCTCCGTCTCCGCCGAACCCGCTCCATCATTCCAAGTCCCGACGTACAGCCCCTGCACGACCTTCTCCAGAGGCGGCAAAGCCCCAAACGAAGCGGAGGAAACGCCGCCCAAAAGAGAAAGAACGAAAAAGGCACGTAGGGGTTTCATGAAACTACCCTCGGGTTGGAGATTGGCGATTAAAGGTGAAATCCAGGGGGCGGAGCCATGGAGGCCAAGCTTGCGTGGAAGGCCAGCCTTTACTTGCGCAGGTCGTAGGCGAGGAGGAGGTCTTGGTCCTTTATGTAGAGGAGGCCGTTGCTGACTACGGGATGGGACCAGGCCTTGGCCTTGGATCGTTCGGGTTGGTCGAACTTGCTGATTTCTCGGTAGGAGGTGGGGTTCAGCTCGACGAGGGCGATGGGACCGTTTTCCGCCCGCAGGATGATTTTGCCGTCGATCACGAGGATGGAGCCTTTGCCCGCCGAACGTTGGCGCCACATCTCCTTGCCCGTCTTGAGTTCGAGGCAGCCGAGTGTGCCGCCGCTGGATCCGTAGACGTAGTCGCCCACGCGGATGCAGCCGCCGTGGTGGTTGGAGATGGATTTGTTGGCGTAAAGTTCCTTGGTCGTGAAGGATCCGCTGTAGTGGCTGACCTTGAAGCCGTTGCAACCCACCCCATAGGCGCTGCTGACGAAGACGTAACCCTCGTGGAAGATGGGCGTGCTGATGGTGGCGGTGCGGCCCTTGCGCGGGGCTTTCCAAAGGACTTCGCCCGTGGCGGCGTCCAGCCCGACCACGTTGGCCCCGGTGAGCTGGATGTACTGGCGCTTGCCGCCGAACTCGCGGACGATGAGGGAACTATACTGGGCGGGGTCGGTGAAGTCCTCGCTTTGCCAGAGGAGGTCGCCCGTCAGCTTGTCGAGGGCCACCACGGCGCCCTTCTTGCCGCCGGGCGTGACCATCACCTTGCCTTGGTCCACGAGGGGGCTTTCGGTGTAGTTCCAGCCGCCCGAACGTCCGCCGAAGTCAGCGGTTATGGTCTTGCGCCAGACTTCGGAGCCGTCGGCGGCGTTGAGGCAAACAAGGTCACCGAACTGCCCGAGGAGGTAGAGGCGGCCGTCGTCGAAGGTGGGCGTGCATCGGGTGCCCTTGTAGTTGCCGCCCGTCTTGCCGATGGGCTTGGAGGTCCAGACGGCTTTCCCATCCGACGCGTCCAGGCACTGTACGTGACTGGCTTCCTTGCCGTCGCCCATTGTGTAGAGCCGCCCCGCCACCACAATAACGCTGGAGAAGCCCTCGCCCACGCCGCGGACCTTCCAGAGGAGCTTGGGGCCGCCTTCGGGCCATTTGTCGAGAAGACCTGTCTCGGCGGAAACGCCGTTGCGGTCGGGTCCGCGCCACTGTGGCCAGTCTCCAGCGAAGACGGGAATGGCGAAAAAGGAAGAGACGAGAAGAAGGGAGAAGGTTCGCAAGCAATTCATACACTTACGAAGGAAAGCAAACGGGCGTGAAAGGCGAGGTAATAGCAGGTCGAAACCGTGACTTTTTGCGAGCGAAGGCTTCTCCTTCGGGAGCGGACCGAACCGAAACTCCACCTGTCAGGAAGAAACGGCTTGGTCGAAGAGGATGAGGTTGGGTGAGCCGGCGAGGGTATCGGTATCTTTGTCGAACAAGGAAGCGAAGAAGCGTTGCCAGTTGCGAAGGTGCACGCGCATGGCGTCGCGGGCGGCTTCCGGGTCCTTTACGGCAAGGGCGTCGAGGATGCGGGCATGCTCGTCTACGGCGCCCCGAAGGGTGTCGAGCGGAGCTTGGTCTTCGGCAAAACCGATTACGTTGAGACCCCGATGTAGCAGGCGGTAGCGGAGCACATCGCTGGAGAGACGGGCGTTGGCGGCACCCACGGCGATGGTTCGGTGGAAGGTCTCGTCATAATCGACCCAACCTCTAAGCCAGGCAGCCCGGCTCTTGCGGGCGCCGAGCTTTTGGTGGAGGCGAAGCAGCTTGTCGAGGGCGGCCCGTTTCATTCGGGAGGCGGCGAGCCTGGCAGTTTCTCCTTCCAGCAGGATGCGCATCTCGAACATTTCGTGAACGTCACGGGCGGTGAATCCGCGCACCACGGGTCGACAGTTCGGCTCCTGCTCCACCAATCCGTCCTTGATGAGCTGGAGAATGGCGAGGTGCACGGGCGTGCGGCTAACCTTGAGTTCCCGGGTCAGGGCTAGTTCGCTGAGCGGTGCTCCGGGCCGTCGCCGCCCCGAGAGGATGTCGTCGAGAAGGCGTTGGTAGGTGGCGTCGGAAAGACGCGATTCGTTCTCGTTTTTGACGGGTTTTTTCTTAGTGGCGCTCACGATAAAAACATAAGCTCTTTGCCCGGGAGCACCGTCGGGTCAACCCCTTTGAGGAAAAACCTTTGCGGGAGCGAAAGGCCGAGAAAGAACCTTCATGCGGGCAGCTTTTCGTCACGCCAAACATCCCAGAGGTTCTCCACCTCGGTGAGTTTGTTTTTGGCTTCGACGAATTTCAAACTCATGAAACCAAACTTCTCTAGATTGTCTAGAAGCGAGCCCCAACCCGTGGCTTATTCGCCTTCGTCCGACCGCTCCAAAACGTACCGCCCGATAGCTTCTCCCAAGGCGGCACCAAAGGCGAGGTAGCCTTGTTGGGTAGAGTGGGGAGAGTTCCAAGTGGTTTCCAAAGTGAGGGCGACGGCGGACGGAACGACGTTTTCCGCCACCCAGTTCTTGCTGATGCGGCGCCAGAGCGGGTGGTAACTTTTCCCTGTCACGCGGATTTTTTCGGAGAAGCCAAAAGGGTGGCGTCCCATGATTTCCATGCAAAGAGTGTGTAAGCGGGCCTGGTTTTTCTTTCGGACGGAAGACAAGTGGCTCTCGGGCGAACCGAAAAAGAAGGGCTTGGCGTCGCCGGGGCCTGGGTTGTGGAGGTCAAGAAACAGGGTGAAGTTTCGCTTCTCGTTCAGTAGCCTTATCCACGCTTGAGCGGCGGCCACCTCGGCGTAACGAGGCTTGTCTCCCCAGTCGCGGTTGTGGTCGTGGGGGGTTTGGTTTTTGCCGCCCGCGCCACGTTCCACATTGTCCGCGTCCATGACGGGCGCGACATAGACGCGGGCCTTCTCCCGCATGGCTCGGGCGGTTTGGTTTTCGGAGGCAAGCCACTCAACGAAGCCCCGACACACCCAACTCGAACCACTCTCCCAAGCGTGTTGCCTGGCCTGAATCCACAAGACGGGTTGTTCGGCCCCGCCTTCGGGTTCCCACTTGAGGGCGGGGACGGAAAGCCCTTCGTTGCTCTTGCAAAGCTCGAAGGCTTTTGCTCCGACATCCGCTTGGGCGACTTTCTCCACCAAGGCCTGCGAATCGGCAAGAGTGAAAGGCGGTCCCCATGCCAGCCACAGGGTCTCAGCGGGAACAACCAGCTCGTAAGTAAGAAGCTTCCCCGCCCTGCTCCCCTTTTCCGTATGCCGCCAGTTTTTGCCGTCCACGCTCAAAGATGCCCGCGCCGGTGCCGCAAACCCCGAGCCGTTCAAGGCGAATTTCCACGTTTCGTCCGCTCGGAGCCCTGTCACCTTGAAGTGCCACCAGCACGCCCAACCCTTGTAGGGGTAAGCCATAGGCCGAAACCGTAGACGACGCTCATCCTCGTCCAGTTCCTCAACCACCACAGAGCCGCCCGAAAAATCGGCGTCCACCTTTATGTCCGCGGACAAGCTTCCATGACCGGCAGTCACCACCGCCATAATCCAAACCAAGAACACAAAACCTTTCACGGCCTCACAAAAGAAAACCCGTAGGTTTCACGCAACGCCCAAACCACTCTTCTTCCCCACGCACGCTTTGTCTTGAGACGCCGAGCCGAGTCAGGCAAAGGAAGAAGCGTCATGATTCGCCAACCGCTCACGTTTTCCGCATTCAAACTGCAACATTTCTTCGCCCAAGCAGCAACCTGCGTCGTCCTTGTCGCCGCAGTTTGGGCATGCCAAGGTTTCGCCCGCCAAGCCAAACCCAACCTCATTCTCATTCTCGCGGATGACCTCGGTTACGGCGACCTCGGGTGCTTCGGCCAAAAGACCTTGAAGACGCCGCGCCTCGACCAAATGGCTGCCGAAGGCATGAAATTCTTACAGTTCTACGCCGGCGCCACCGTCTGCGCCCCCTCCCGCTGCGTGCTCCTCACTGGCAAGCACGGCGGTCGGGCCACCGTGCGCGGCAACTCCACGAACCCCATCGTCATCCGCCCGGAAGAACCCACCCTCGCCTCCGTCCTCAGGAAGGCGGGCTACCGCTCCGCCTGCGTCGGCAAGTGGGGCGTAGGCACGCCCGACGACTTTACCAACCCCAACGACGTCGGCTTCGATCACTTCTATGGCTACGTCAACATGTGGCACGCCCACAACTTCTACCCCGAGTTCCTCATCCGCAACGGCAAGGTCGAGAAGCTCCAAAATGCAGTCGCCCCCAAATGGAAACCGTGGCAGAACCCCAAGCACCCCATGTCGGGGCGAGGCGTGGCAGTGATCAAAAAGCAATACGCCCCCGACCTCTTCATCGAAGACGCTCTCTCCTTCATACGCGACAACGCCCAAGGCGCGAACGCAGACGAAAAGAACAATCCCTTCTTCCTATACTTCGCCATGAACGTTCCCCACGCCAACAACGAAGCCGGCGCCCAAGGCATGGAAGTTCCCGACCTCGGCGAATTCGCTCGCAAGGACTGGCCCGAACCCGAAAAAGGCTTCGCCGCCATGATTCGCAACATCGACCGCGATGTCGGACGCATCCTCGACCTTCTTCAAGAACTGAACCTCGACCAAAACACCCTCGTCCTCTTCACCTCCGACAACGGCCCCCACTGGGAAGGCGGACACAAAGCCGACTACTTCGACTCCAACGGCCAATTCCGCGGCTACAAACGCGACCTCTATGAAGGAGGAATCCGCGTCCCGACAATCGCACGCTGGCCCGGCGTGGTGAAACCCGGCTCCGAAGACGACGCCCACTGGTACTTCGGCGACTTTCTCGCCACCTTCGCCGAACTCGGCCAAGCTAAGCTACCCGAGGGTCTTGACTCCGACAGCTTCGCTGGCCCCCTCCGAGGAACACCCCGCCAAAAACGCTGGGGCCGCAAAAACAAGATGTACTGGGAGTTTTACGAACGCGGGACCGCCCAAGCCGTACGCTTCGGCAAGTGGAAAGCCATCCGCAAGCCCATGTTTACGGGCGAAATCCAACTCTACGACATGTCCAACGACCCCGACGAAAGCTCCGACTTCGCCAAACGCCGCCCCGACCTCTCCCGCCACGCCGCCAACCTCTTCGACAAATATCACCGACCCGACCCCAACTGGAAAACCCGAGCCCCGAACAAGAGAGTGGAGTAGCCCGCGTTGCCCGGATCGCCCCAAAGCAGTCGCTCCCAAGCACAGGAAATGACGGCAAGTCACTTCATCATGCTGTCGAAGCTAGCTAGCGGAAAACGGTGATTCCTCCATCTTAAAGGTTCGGAGTCGTCAATACTTCAACCCTAAGCCGGTTAGTCCGAATTTCATGGCGCGTTTTTTCGGGATGAAAGCTTTGTTTCGAGCATAAGCTCTATCAGGGCGACATTGCGGAACTTCACCCAACCTGCATGCCCTTCGGCTCCATAGGTTTGGAAGGCCAGCGTGCCGGCTTGTTGCAGGTCCGCCCGTGGGGCAGAGTCAAGGTAATCCACAATGAGAATGTCGTTGAGCCAAGCCCTTATGCGGGTTCCCGCAACAAGCAAACGTACCGCGTTCCATTCACGCGGCTTGCGGATTTCGTCCTTCTCGTCTCCCTTGTCAAGCCAGTCGTCCAAGTACAGCCCGACGTATTCGCCCGCCGCTCCGCGGCCAAGATTTAGTTGGTAGGAAGGGCCGAGCCTCTCCGCCTTTTTGGCGGCCCGGCGGAAATACACACCGCTGTTGTACTTGCTGTGTTCGTCCAACAAGTAGTCGAAGCGCAGGTCGAAATCCCGATAGGTCTTCTTGCTGACGAGTAGTCCGCTACGGCTCGAATTCCCGTCCTGTCCGCCAACCAGGACACCTTCTGCCACTCGCCAGCGCGCCTTGCCAAGGCTTTCCCATTGAGTCAAGTCGTCGTCGAGAAGGTTGACGGCGCCGGCCTCGTTGCCCTTCAAGAAAGAAACCGTGGCAAGCAGGCCAAGAGTAACGAAAAGGGGAAAGTGCATGGTGAAAACGCAAAGCAAAACAACCGAGCCGTCTATGGTCACGGAGAAAAGATATTGGAGAGTCGTCCTCGAAATCGTCATCGCCCGAGAGCGCTTGACGCATCTGACTCACCCCGTCAGGTTGAACGGCTTTTCAACCAACAGCCACGTAAATATGAAAATCACCAAGCTCCTGCTTCTTCTCCCCCTTTTCACCCTCGCTTCCGCTTTTCCCGCCCACGCCGCCGAAAAAGCCAAAAGTCGCTTTTTCGAGATGCGCACTTACGTAGCCCACGAAGGTAAGCTCGACTTCCTCCACAAACGCTTCCGCGACCACACCAACCGCATCTTCCAAAAGCACGGCATGGAGCTGGTCGGCTACTGGACCCCCCTCGATGGGACTGTAGCCACAGACACCCTTGTCTACATCCTCGCCTACCCGAGTCGAGAAGCCCGGGAAAAGGCTTGGGCCGCCTTCCGCAAGGATCCAGAATGGCAAAAGGTATTCAAGGCCTCTCATGCAGAAGCGGGCGGCAAAATCGTCAAGAAGGTGGTGAGCCTCTACATTTCACCAACCGACTACTCGCCCATAAAGTAACGCCATCAGCCGAAGAGCGGCAAGGGTTTGCCGTCGCAGACGGGGACGGGGCGGCCGGAGCGGTCGTAAATCCTGTGGTCGGAGTGGATGCCGAGGGCGTGAAAGACGGTGGCGTGTAGGTCGGGCGGACCACAGGGCTTGGAGGCGGGCTTGGCCCCGATGGCGTTGGAACTGCCGTACACCCGACCGCCCTCGATTCCTCCTCCCGCAAAGGCGACGGAATAGCAGTCGGGGAAATGGTCGCGGCCCTTGGCCCCGTTGATTTTCGGTGTGCGGCCGAATTCGGTGAAGAGGGCGACCAGGGTCTCGTCCAGCATGCCACGGCTTTTAAGGTCGGCAATGAGGGCGGAGGCAGCTTGATCGAGGGGGGGCAGCATGTTGTTCTTGAGTCGGTTGAAGTTGTCAGCGTGGGTGTCGAAGTGGTCGCCCTTGGAGCCGTTCAGGTCGCCCGCCGCGCAATAGACGGTGGACACGGGAACGCCCGCCTCCACCAACCTTCGGGCGGTCAAAACACTCTGCCCGCAAACATGCATGCCGTACCTTTGGCGCAACTTCGGGTCTTCCTTTTCGAGGTCGAAAGCGTCTTGAGTCCGGGCGTGAAGGAGCATGTCCAGAGCACGATCGCGGGAACGCAGAACGGAGTCGGTTTCTTCACTTCCAACTTTGCTGGAGCCGGCGTCGAGACGACCGAGCAGGCCGCGCATGTCTTCCAGTCTGTGAGGGTTGAGGTCTTCGGGAAGGTCGAGGTTCAATCGCCCCGAAGATGGCGAGCGACCACCGTATTCCCTTAGTTTCTCGCCGGTTGGACGGAGGACGACGGGATCCCTTCCCAAGCCGAGAAAGCCGCCGTCCTGGCCGTTGGCAGTTCCACCGTCGTAAAGGGTGTAGGGCAGAGCGACGGCACCGGGAACGGGGCCTCGTCCATCGCCCTTGGCCTCCCAAATCATGGACCCGATGGAGGGCCAGTCGTCACGCGTAGCCTGCCAGTTGCCGGACAGATTCGACGGTTCATGCCCGGTCAGATTCCAGTAGGCGCCGGACCGGTGACTGGGAGCGTTGTGATGAGTGCTTCGAACCACCGTCCAGTGCTTCATCATACGGGCAAAGCCGGGCAGGTGTTCGCCGATGCGGAGGCCTGGAACGTCTGTCGGGATTTCCTTGAAGGCGCTACGGACGTTCGCGGGCGCCTGAGGTTTGAGGTCGAAGGTGTCCAAGTGGCTCAAACCTCCCCAAGCAAAGAGGACGATGCAGGACTTGGCACCGCCGAAACCTCGGGAGGCTTCGCCGCTGGGCTCCAAATCGGAAGCCCCGTTCCCCCTCAAGGCCAAGACCTGCGGCAAGCTCAATCCAGCCGCGCCAAGCTTCAGAAAGTTTCGGCGACTCCAACCGTTCATGACGCCCTTCAGCATCAAGCAATTGAGAGAGGGGGTCAACCGAAGGAAGAACGCTTGCGTTCGATTCGCAAGGTAACCTTCTTTCTCACTCCTTCTCCGAGTTCCCAATCAAGCGCAACAACTCGCCCGCCGGAATCTTGTTAAGGTAAGTTCTCTTGGGACGCTTAAAAAAGAAGATCCTCCCCCTGTCCGACGCTTCCACCCAGAAGCATTGCCACCGTTCGCTCCCAAAGCCGTTCAAGAGCTTTTCCAATGCGGCGACGTCTCCGCCCTCCAAGTTCACCACTTTGTATTCCCAGTCCCCGATGCCTTCGAAATCCTTCAGGATCCAGTCCTTGGATTTAGCCCCAGCTTTCTTGCCCGCGTCCAGCTGGTCTTCGTACAGCTTCTTGGCGTCCTTGAGTTGCTCGTCGTAGAGCTTTTTGAATTTCTCCAAATAGGAAGCGTCTTCCTTCTTCGAGTCTCCCTCGGCGAGGCAGACGAGGGCGGACGCGACGAATAAAGCGAGTGGAGCGAGCGACTTTTTCATGGGACGGAGAATGGGCCTACTTCACGCGGAAGGTGGCTCGGATGTTTTGGAGGGTTTTTCTTATGGGGGCATCGGGAGCCTGGGGAGAAGCGCAGAAGAAGACATACGACCGTTTCCGCTCCTTGTCCTTCCAAGCGTGGATTTCGAGGTGGAGTTTCTGAGGTTTGCCCGTGGCGAAGGGTTCGATCCATTGGAGGGAGGCAAGGTAGGCGGAGGCTTTCACGGCCTGCTTTGGAGTGGTTTCGGAAAGGTCATTGGCGGGAAGGAGTTCGACGGAGAACTTGGAGACGTCCACCTTCCTTCCCTTGCCCGCCGAGACGCGGGAGGAGAGACCTTTGTAGTAGAGAAGGATTTGCTTGCGGAGTGCGTCGGGAGAGAGGTCGGCATCCGAGGTTAGGGAGAAGACGAGAGCGTAGCTGAAAAAATCGGGGCGGTCGGACTTGAACATACCGGGAGCGAAACGAATTTCTTCCATTCCCTTCCAGTCCATTTCGGGAGCAAAGGAGGGTGGCAGTTGGATGCGCTCTCCGAACCAACCAGGGCCGGTTTCCCAATGAAAGGTTTCAGGCTCCGCAGACCGGAGAGGAGAAACGATAGCTAGGAGAAGGGAGATACAAGTAAGGAGTGAAGTCTTCATTTTCCGAAACAGAGGAGTTGGCCGTTTTATGAACAAGATACAACTTTGAATGAATGCCAGCAGGAAGAGGTTGGGCAGGAAGCTCTAAATCGACGGATTTTTCCAAGAAGGGGACGGATCGATTTTTCGTTAGGGAGCCAGAGAGAACGCCCCGTTGGTCGCCACGGAGATGATTCTTGTTATTCTTTTTGTAAGGTTTTCTTGTCGGCGTGGAGCCAAGCGTGATCGAGCAGAAACGAAAGAAGGAGCAGGAACAATTTCTTCATCACATGGAAGGGAGACAGCATCCTCTGCCTTTCTACGGGAGTCAAGGGGAAGGGTCGCTTGTAAGCCAGTTGCGGAGAAAGACGGCGGCCCTCAAAATTCAGACAAAAAAGCGGCCCGCCTCAGTTGCAACTGAGACGGGCCTAAAACCAAGAAAGCCTACCCCAAAACTCTCTTGGAAAGTCCGCATCCTAGGAAATTTTCGGGAGCCCCGTCAACCCCCTTTGGCAAAGTTTTTTTACATTCCGCCCAGCAGGAAATCCGAAGTCTTTGGTTTTCTAAGGCTTCCTGCTAATCAACTTTTTGCTTAAATCTTTTCGCAAGATCGTCTCAGTCGGTTTCTCGTAAGGTGTCTCGGAAATTCGGAAATGGGCTGGAGATGAAGTTTGGCGTAATTTCGCGTCCCGCTCTAGTATTCCCGTTGCTTTTTTCGACCCGGCTCAGGAATGGGGTAGAGGCCGTCGGCATCAGGTTGGAGCGGGGATTCGGAATCCAAGGTGAGTTTTTCCAAGCCAACGGCAAATTGGTGGTCTGAGTTTAGCATTTGATCGTAGGTGACTTCCTGTCCGAGATGTGCGGCCATGCGGCCCATGGAGGTGACGACGCTGGCGGCCACGCCACGGTCAACCTCGTTGTGAGGCTTGTCGTTGCGGATGGCCTCCATCAGCCGCTCCCATTCGTCCTGATAGGGATTGGTCTCCCGTAGGGGACGGGCATCAGGCTGCTCGCCAAACATCCAAGCGACGTCGCTGTCGGGGCCTTGCCCCTTGTGGATGCGGGCTTGGGAACGGTGACCGCCGGGACCGGAAATAAGAGCGTAGCCCTTGGTACCGTGAGCGTGGGAGGCAAACTCACCGTAACAGCCGGCCATGTTGCGGCCGTGGAAATAAAGCTTGGTCTCGTCGGGGAAGGTGTACTCGACGGTGTAATTGTCGAAGTTCTGGTCCACATTGTCGCCCCGATAGTGGCGTCCACCTTGGGCTTGAGCCTTGACGGGCCAGGCGTCCTTCATCCAACAGCACTCGTCGATGTTGTGGATGAAGAAGTCGCTGAAGGAACCTCCCGACAGCCAGAGGAAGCTATGGAAGCGGCGTATCTGGTACATGAGTTCACTTTCATCTTCGGGCTTTTTTCCCGAGAAGCAGGAGGCAATGGGCCCCTGCATGCGGTAGGCCCGCAGGTTGAGGATTTCGCCGAGCTGGCCGTCCCGGATGCGTTCGTATAGCTGGCGGCGGGCCTGACTGTGGCGGCACATGAGACCCACGCCCACCTTGAGGTTTTTCTTTTTGGCGAGCTTGTTGAGCTCCAGCATTTTGCGGGAGGAGAAGCCGTCGGGCGTGACGGGCTTTTCCATGAAGACATTAAGGCCCTTCTTGATGGCATACTCGAAATGGACCCAGCGGAAGGCGCAGGGTGTGGTGAAGATGGCGACGTCTCCGGGGTCGAGACTGTCCATGGCATTCTTGTAGCCGTCGAAGCCGATATGCTTGCGGTCGGTGGGGACGTCCACCTTGTCCTTGTGGCGATTGACGAGCCCGTTGTAGCTGGAGTCGAGCTTGTGTTGGAATACGTCCGCCATGGCCACGAGCTTGATGGGGCCGTTGGCGAGGGAGACGGACAGGGCGTTGCTGGCTGCGCCCGTGCCGCGCCCGCCGCATCCGACGAGGGCGACTTTCGTAACGTCATCCGTCTTGCCGTGAACTACGGGCAGGGTGACGCCCGCCAAGGCACCAACCCCGGCGATTTTTCCACCGTTGCCGATGAAGCCTCGGCGAGTGAGAAGGGGAGAGGAAGTTTCGGTCTTGGGATCCATGGGTGTGCGTCCGGGTTGGAAGGTTGCTCGCGCATTCGCGTGATTTTCTGATTAAAGACAGCTTTAAGAAAAGAATAGCAGCTAGAGAGAGTTTTGGGCCTTCCCGCTTTCTCGTCCACTTATTTTTCGTAAAATAGGAATGCCAGGCGGCTAAGGTCAGTAGAGGGCCGAACGGTGACCTCCCAACCTAGGGAATAGCCGGAGCGTCCCTGGCGGGGGCCATCTTGCCATTGAGGATGAAGGTGATCTTGCGGGCTTTCGGAACGAGTTCTTCCCTCAGCCCGCCAGCTCGGGGATGGGGTGGGCGTCCTCGACGTGCCGGATGATTTCCTGCGGGATGCCTTGGGCGATGCGGAGTTGGCCGAAGTCCAAAAGGGTGTGGAGAATGGTCCCCATCATCATGTTGGGACTGATAGGGTTGTCGTCGGGCTCGCCGTTGCGGCGGTCGGTCCGGCCGATGACCTGCCCCATGGGCAGGCCGCCGCCAGCGAAAGCCAAGGTGCCAAGCTTCGCCCAGTGGTCGCGGCCACCCTTCTTGTTGATGGTGGGAGTGCGACCGAAGTCGCCAGTGAGGACAAGAAGCACTTTTTCCGAGAGGCCCCGATCTTCTAGGTCTTGCAGGAAGGCGGAAACGGCTCGGTCCAAGGTCCAACCGAGCATGTTCATGCCCTTGACCATGCCGGGGTTGTTGTTATCCGCGTGCATGTCCCAACCCGCACTGTGCACGGTTACGAAACCGGCTCCCGCCTCCACCATGCGCCGGGCCAGCAGCATTTGGTGACCGAGGGTGGACTTGCGGAACACCTTGTGCCCGATTTTCATGGACGAGGTGTCATAGGCCTCCAGCAGGCCCGGGTCTTCCCCGGAAAGATCGAATGTGTCGGCAGCGGAACCTAGAATGAGGTCGAGGGCCCGTTGCTCGTACTCGTCGGCAGCGGCCAAGTTGCCATTGGCGTCCATCTCGCGACGCAGGCGGTCGATGGAGCCGAGCAGGCCGCGCCTATTTTCGAGGCGTTCCTTAGACAGGTTCAGTTCCATGTCGGCGGCCACGGAGCCGCCGCCTTTCGAGGCTCCGCTTTTGGAAGATTGTTTCTTTCCCGCCACTTCGTCCTCGCGGATGAAGGGAGCGAAGGTGGAGCCAAGGTCGCCCGGCCACGAACCCTTTACAACACGTCCGAGTTCCTTCCTATACTGCCCGTCCTTCTCCGGATGAGTGAGTAGGCCATAAGTAGGGAAACCAGTATTGGGGTGGTTGGCCCCACGCAGACGAGAATAAAGGGAACCTATGCTGCGGCCCTCCAATCCTTGTCCCTTGGGATCCGTACCGCCGGAAAGAACGTGAACATGGGCCTGTTCGTGCCCGCCGATGGAGTGTGTGAAGGAACGGACCACCGCCATCTTGTGAGCCCACTTGGCGAGGTTCGGAAAAGTGCCCCCGAAAGTGACGCCAGGCAAACGGGTCTTCACCTCTCCCATCACGCTGTTGTAGGGCGAAGGGGCGTCCATGTTCGGGTTGAAGGTCTCGATGTGGCTGGCTCCCCCAGACATGTACAGCAACACCACGGCCTTGTCTCGCACATAGTCCGCCTTGCTTTGGGCAGCCAAGGCCTTGTGTGCCAGGAGGTCGGGCAGTGCGAATCCGCCGAGGCCGCCCACCCGAAGAAAGTCCCGCCGCGAGACACCTTCGCAATCCCGGCTTCCGTGAGCCGCCGTGTTTATCTTGAGCATGAACGCATTCCCCTCCTCTTGGCAATTGTTGCAGGCAACCTTTGCACGCCGGCCCTCGACGGGCGAGTGGAAAAAGGCAAAGCGAAGCGATTCCCGTAATCAGCCTTCGCCCTTCAGACAGTAGAGGAGACTTTGGGAGCGGGTGTAGATTTTGCCGTCAATAGGCGCTAGGGTCGCCCGAAAGATTTC
>CAXGVD010000007.1:0-20778 GCA_964012695.1 uncultured Opitutia bacterium | reverse complement strand
TACCGCAACACCGCCGGCGGCAACTCGGTGGCCAGCGTATTCCCAAAGAACGCCCCCGCCGTCGCTTTCAAGAAGAAGATGCTGACCACCTTCGAGCTGGGCGGGTTCGACGCCGACGCCGTCGAGTACCACCCCCACAACGACTACGGCCAAAAGGCCAAGGGGCTGAAGGAAGGCTTCCACGTCGTCCGGGCCCGAGCTTTCCTCAGCCGTCTCGGGGAAGCCTCCATCTACAACACCTTCACCCGCACCTTCTACTACGACGCCAAGCGCCCCGAGGGCGAAATCAACTTTCCCGGTTCCGACGGGGCGGAGCTCTTTGGCTCCGAGTACGGCTTCGTCCTGCACACGGACCCCTCCGTCACCGAGGTCCTCTTCCACATAGACGATTCCGACCCCACCAACGACGACGCACGCACAGGCTCCCTCAACGGCAACGGCGAGGGCTTCGAGGCCTTCCGCGACCTCCGGCCCGTCAGCTACGTCGTGGACCCCGCCTGGCTGGAACGGGTGGAGCAAGTGGTGGACTGGTCCCTCGCCCGCGGCCTCGTCACCGTCATCAACGCCCACGGCGAGGACTGGTTCACGGACAACCCCTCGGACCCCAAGAACGAGGCCAAGTTCCTCGACGTCTGGAGGCAGGTCGCGGCACGCTTCAAGGACAAGTCGGAAAACCTCCTCTTCGAAATCATCAACGAGCCCTACGGCGACGGCAATGGGGACGGCTCCCCCGACCTCTCGGCCGAACAGGTCAACGCCCTCAACCGCAAGGTCCTGGCCGAAATCCGCAGGACCAACCCCACCCGCGTCGTCATCCTCACGGGCGGCGGCAAAAGCTCCTACGAGGCGCCCCTGCAACTCGACGACGCCCTCTTCACCCAAGACCCCTACCTCCTCGCCACCTTCCACTACTACAAGCCCTTCCCCTTCACCAAGAACGGCGTGGGAACCAACACCCGCTACACTTGGGGAACGGCGGCGGACAAACAGGCCATGACCGCCGATTTCGACGCCGTCAAGAACTGGGCCGCACCCCGCGGCGTCTCCGTGTTCCTCGGGGAATTCGGAGCCAACGACTCCTCCTCCGTCAGCCCCTCCTCCCGGGTAGAGTTCCACCGCTATGCCGCCCAACAGGCCCTCGCCCGAGGCTTTTCCTTCGCGGCGTGGGACGAAGGCGTCGGGGACAAGCCCCGCAAGTCGGTTTACCTGCGCTCACCCGGAACTTGGGACGCCGCCGTGCGGGACGCCCTCCTCGCCACGCCCAAGCTCACGGGGGGAGCTTCCACCGGCGGCAACCCCGCCACCCCCGCCCAAATGGTCAGGCGGATGGGCCGCGGCATAAACTTGGGCAACACCATGAACGCCGCCAAGGAAGGCAACTGGCAGGCCGCCGTCCAAGAGCATTACTTCGACGACTACAAGAACGCCGGCTTCGACTCCGTTCGCATCCCCGTCCGCTGGGGCACCCACGTCACAGAGGAGCGGAACCGCTACGACCTCGGCGAACCCTTCGACGACCGCAACGGCAACGGCGTCCGCGACGTCTCCGCCGTCTCCGCCTGGGCCCGGGCCGAAGAAGTAACCTCCAGGCGGGACGAAACCTCTCCCCACCCGAAGGAATGGCGCTTCCGCTACCGCAACGTGCCCGCGGGCGGCGGCGAGGCCACCGTGCGAATCGCCCTGCGGGAGGTCTCCTCCTCGGAAAACCTGTCCCTCTCCGAGGAGCAGGGCCACTTCCGCATCCTCACCCGCAAGGTCAAGACCAACGGGACGAACCACCGCCTCTTCGTGGCCTGGCCCCAGGCGAACGGAGACGAGGTGGGCGAAAACTACGTGATGAGGACCTACCTCAGCTCCTCCCTCGTGGACGGACTCAGCGATGCCCAAGTCCTCGCCAACCTGACCGTGAGCGTGGACGCCTCCATCGACGGCAAGGCCCCCTACCCCTCTGCCGTCGCCCAAAACCTGACGGGGGCGTGGGTGGAACGCAATGTCGCCCCGGGGCTCGCCGCCGTCGCCTACAAGCTTCCCGTTCTCCGCAACCCCGCGGGCGCTCCCGACGATTTTCGACAGACCCTCGTCGTCGACTACAAGAACCCCGGCGCCGGCACCGACCTGCGGGCCCTCCGCACCGTCACCACGGACTACGTGGACCACGGACCCGTCAACCCCGTCCTCACGGTCAACGGCGTCGCCGCCGACTACACCGTCACCAACTTCTTCCTCGACGAAGTGGCGGGCGACGAGGAAACCCTGGAAGTCGTCTTGGAAGTGGCCAACGCCACTGCTGCCCAAGTGTACACTAACCTCAACAACCGGGACCTCGCCACCGCCGACTCCGACCTGGACGGCATCGAGGACGGCATGCAGGCGCCGCCCCGAGACTCCGTCACCCTCGCCAACAACGCGGGCTACTACCGCGTCACCGCCATGACTTTCGACCCCGCCCGAGGCGAAGCCGGGGCCTGGGTCGCCACCCTCAAGGGCCGCAAGACCGGAGCCTACCGCCTTTCCGCTCGCTTCAAGCTGAAGGACGACGTGAACGTCTGGCGCTGGTTCACCGACGACGGTCGGCGGGACCACGCAGTCGTCGTCTCGCCCAAGTCCGCCCGCTCGGCCGTCCTCTACGAACTCAATCCGCTCACCGTGGACGCCACGGGAGACACCTTCGCCACCCGCTCCACCTTCGAGGACCTGCACGACTCCACTCGCTGGAACCTGAACTACCTCAAGGGCCTCGGGGCCAACTGGCTCTGGTTCCAGCCCGTACACCCCCGGGGCTCAGACGGGCGTGAACTGGTGAACGGCCAACCCTACGACCCCGGAAGCCCCTACGCCGTGAAGAACTTCTTCGAGGTCATGCCGCAACTGGCCAAGGCCAACACCCGCCCAGCCGCCATGCAGGCCTTCCAAAACTTCGTCGCCGCCGCCGACGACGCGAACGTCTCCGTCATGGTGGACGCCCCCTTCAACCACGTCGCCTGGGACGTGGAGATGGACGAGAAGGGCGTGGAAATTTTCGGGGCCGGCGCGGCCGGCGACGAGATACGCAAGACCTTGCCCGGCTTCTTTTCCCGCACGGGCGACTACGGCCTGCCTGCCCGCAACGAGGCGGAAATCGCCACCGCCCCGGACCGCGACGACTTCGGCAAGTGGAACGACGTCAAGGACGTCTACTTCGGCCAATACTCCTCCCTCGTCCGAGGCGCCGACCCCGCCGAACGCAACGCCCACCAGAACGAGGAGGACGTCTTCGACTACGCGGGCCCAGGCTGGAACGCCCAAACCCGCAAGACTTGGAAGTACTTCGCCTCCTACGTCCCCTACTGGCTGGAAAAGACCGGCCTGCCCGCGGGCCAACCCTTGGCCGCCCAGGCCCGGAGGGGCATAGATGGGTTACGGGCCGACTTCGGGCAGGGGCTTCCGCCTCGACTGTGGGAGTACGTCGTGAACGTGGCTCGTGCCCGCAAGTGGAACTTCGTCTTCATGTCGGAGGCCCTGGACGGCGGCCCCGTCACCTATCGCTCCAGCCGCCACTTCGACGTCCTCAACGAAAACCTCCTTTTCGCCCTCAAGTCCGCCAACTCCCCCGAAGCCTACCGGGCCGCCCTCGAAAACCGCCGCAAGTCCTACGGGCAGAGTCTCGTCCTGCTCAACAACGTCTCCCACGACGAGGAAAGCCTCCAAGACCCCTGGCAGGCCTTCATCCGCTACGCCGTCGCGGGAACCAACGACGGCCTGCCCATGCTCTTCATGGGGCAGGAGCTGGGCATATCCCGCACCTACGGCTTCAACCACTACGAAACCAACTTCGGCAAGCAGGTGCCCCACTTCAAGCGCTACAACTCCATGCAGCCGATTTGGAACAACGGGGACTTCGGGCTGGACCAGCTCTACAAGGCCTACGCGAGCATAGGCCGGGCCCGGGACGCCTCCTCCGCCCTGCGTTCCTCCCACCGCCACTTCCTCAACGACGCCGCCACCAACGCTCCGCACGGGAAAATCCACGCCGTCGCCAAGTGGCAAAAGCCGGGCGCCTCCCCCGCCGACGCCGACCTCGTCCTCGCCTTCGTCAACCTGGACCGAGACAACGAGCAGGCCGCCACCTTCGACCTTAGCCCGGGCGGCAACGACACCCTCTTCGGCATCCAACCGGACCACCTCTACAACGTCTCCAACCTCGCCGCCTTCCGGCCGGAAAACGCGGACGACTTTCTCTGGACCAAGGCCCGCTCGGGGCGCGACCTGCTGGAAAACGGCCTTTACGTAAAGCTCAACCCCGTTCCTGCCGCCAACGCCGGTTGGGCCACCGCCCCCTACGAGGCCCAGTTCCTGAAGGTCCACGACCTATCCGCCCCGCGGCTCGACCTCAACGCCACCTCGGGCGGCTCCGTCAAGGGAGCGGGAACCTACGCCTACGGGGCGCTCGCCTCCATCTCCGCCACGGCCCAACCCGGGCACGCCTTCGTCCGCTGGAACGGGAACGGCGTGACCAACCCCACCTCGCCCCGCACCACCGTGGCCATGACCCAACCACGGACCCTCACCGCCGTCTTCCGCTACGTCGCCGACCCCGACTCCCTGCCCGTCATTTCCGAGTTCGTGGCCTCCAACAAGAAGTCCCTCTTCTCCGCCTCGGGCGAGTCTGACGACTGGATTGAAATCCACAACCCCGGCTCCGCCCCCGTCAACCTGAGCGACTGGCGCCTCACCAACGACCCCGCCAATCCCAACGTCTGGAGCTTCCCCGCCGGCACCGTCCTGGAGGCGGACGAGCGGCTCGTCGTGTTCGCCTCCGGCTTGGGCGCTTCCGGCGATTCGGGCGGAACCATCACCCGCAAAAGCGACCTCCTCGCCTACTGGGCCTTCGACGAGGGCGGCGGCTCGACCGCCCGGGACCGGAGCGGCCGCGGGCGTGACCTGTCGAGTATCGGCGGCGCCACTTGGGCGGACGGAAAGTTCGGCAAGGCCCTGTCCTTCGACGGCGGCTCCCTCTCCCTGCCTCTCTCAGCTCACCCGGCCGCCTCGGGAACGGAGTTCACCGTGACCTTCTGGAGCTACGGAGACCCCGTCAAGCTGCCCGGCAAGAACACCAGCGTCTTCGAGTCCCTCGGAGCCGCCGGCCGCGTCCTCAACGTTCATCACCCGTGGAACAACCGCAATGTCTACTGGGACGCGGGCAACGGGGGTTCCGACCGCATCAACGTACTCATCGAAGACAAGGACCTTTGGGGAGCCTGGAGCCATTGGGCCTTCACCCACAACCGGGCCACGGGCAACCAGAAGTTCTACCTGAACGGGGTGGAAAAACAGGCCGCCACGGGCCGGACGCGCCAACTGGGCGCCCCCGTCCGCTGGTTCCTCGGGGCCAACGGCAACGGCAACACCAACTTCTGGTACGGAAAAATCGACGAGTTCCGCGCGTACGCCAAGGAACTGACCGCCGCCGAGGTCGCCGCCGTCCGAGCGGAAACGCCCGACCTGCCCCACGTCAACTTCAGGCTGGATGCCGACGGCGGCTACCTCGCCCTCGTCCGCTCGGACGGCGTGGTGGGAAGCGTCTTCGCCAACTATCCCAAGCAAAAGGAGGACTACGCCTACGGAACGCCCGAAAAAGTGACGGGGCTCCGGGCCCGCTGGAAGTTCGACGAAGCTTCCGGCAACCTTGCCAAGGACGCCGTGACCCCGCCCGCCGGGCTTATAGCCGGGCACCTTGCGGGCAACCCGAACCTGACCGACCCCAACCCCGGCAACCTGAACGGAAACGGCTCCGGGGCCGTGAACGGCCTGGACCCGCTCGGCCCTTCGCTTGGCAACACCAACGCCAGCCCGCCCTGGCAAGGCAACTTCACCGTGGTGTACACGGGACAGATTTTCGACGCGGACGGCAAAATGTCCTTCACCGAAAACATCGACGACGCCACTTGGCTCAAAGTCAACCAACAGGTCCTCATCAACGACACGGCGTGGAACAATCGGGCTTCCAAAACCGCGGACTTCGGGACCGGTGGCTGGTTCGACTTCGAGCTGCGCATGAGCAACGGCTCGGGCGGAGCGGGTGCCGTGTCCGCTCCGGGTTTCGGCTTCGACCCCACCGGCGGCTCCAGTTTCGTCTTCCCGCGAAACGCCGTCTCGGGCATGGCAGACCTTTTCCGGACGCGCCCGCCCCACGACGCGAACTTCACGGGAGCCTCCTCTCCCGGACGGGTTCCCGGCAAGTTCGGCAACGCCCTGCGCTTCGACGGGGTGGACGACGTCGCCACCCACGTCCTGACCGCTCCCCTCACCCTTCCCGCCTACACCTTGTCCCTGTGGGTCAAACCCGACGCCCCGAACCAAGCCAACTACGTCTCTTTCTTCAACAGCGGCTCCACGGGCAAAGACTTCCAGATCGGCTTCGACGGCGGGGGACGATTCAAGCTCTTCGGCGACTCTGGAGGCGGGGTGTTCGGCGCCGCCACCACGGGCTGGTCCCATCTCGCCGTGGTCTGCGACGGTTCTTCCCGCAAGCTCTATCTGGACGGCACCCAAGTCGCCACCGTCGCCAACGCGGACAACATCTTCCAGCACTTCCGTTTCGGGGTCAACCGCGGCGGCACCCTCTTCTACAAGGGCCTGCTGGACGACGTCCGACTCTACGAACAAGCCCTTACCGACGCCCAAGTGCGGGATCTGACCCTGAACCAATCTGGCCCCGGCCACACCTACCTGAAGGTGCCCACGCCCGGCTCCGGCAACGACGTCGGCTTCGAAGGCTTCGTCGCCGACACCACCTTCAGCGTGGACCGCGGCTTTTACGAAACTCCCTTCCAACTCGTAGTCTCCTCCGCCACGCCGGGCGCCACCATTCGCTACACTCTGGACGGTTCACTTCCCTCGGAAACCCAAGGCACCGTTTACTCCGGCCCCATATCCATCGCCTCCACCACCATCGTCCGGGCCATCGCCTACAAAGCGGGACACGTTTCCACCAACGTGGACACCCAGAGCTACTTCTTCCTCAACGACGTCATACGCCAAGCCGCCGACGGCGCGACTCCAACTGGCTGGCCAGCCACAAACGCCGTCAAAAACCAGAAAATGACGTACGGGATGGACCCCGACATCGTGGACGGCTTCAACACCCCAGGCCAAGTGAAGGAAGCCCTCCTCGCCATCCCCACTCTCTCCGTCGCCACCGACCTGAAGAACCTCTTCGACGCCGACGTCGGCATCTACGTCAACGCCCGCAGCGACGGACGGGCCTGGGAGCGCCCCATGTCTCTGGAACTGCTGAACCCCGATGGGGCCAAAGGCTTTCAGGCCAACTCCGGCCTGCGCATACGCGGCGGCTACAGCCGCAGTCCCAACAACCCCAAGCACTCCTTCCGCGTATTCTTTCGCAGCGAGTACGGACCGGGCAACCTGGACTACCCCATGTTCGAGGACGAGGGGGCCGAGGAGTTCGACAAGTTCGACCTCCGCACCTCGCAAAACTATTCCTGGGCCTTCGGCGGCCCCGCCAACAACACGATGGTGCGAGAAGTCTGGAGTCGCGACACCATGGGCGCCATGGGGCAACCCTACTCCCGGAGCCGCTACTACCACCTCTACCTTAACGGCACCTACTGGGGCATTTACATGACTCAGGAGCGCGTCAGCGGCACAATGGCTTCCTCCTACTACGGAGGAGACAAGAGCGACTACGACACCGTACACCAGGACAATTCCAGGTCCGTCAACGCCACCTCCGGCAACCTGGAGGCCTACGATCGACTCTGGCAGCGCACCATAGACGGCTGGACCAACAACGCAGACTACTTCCGCTACCAAGGTCTGGAGCCCGACGGCAAGACCCGCAACCCCGCCTACGAGCGCCTACTGGACGTGGACAACCTCATCGACTACATGCTCATCGTCTACTACAACGGCGACCGCGACGGACCTGCCTCCCGCTACACCACCCCGCGGGTGAACAACTACTACGCCTTCTACAACCGCAAGAACCCCGACGGCTGGAAATTCCCGCCCCACGACATGGAGCACTCCCTCGGACGAGGCGAGAACAACATGGTGACCCCGCTCGCCAGCGCTCACCCGAATCGGTCCGACAAGAGGTACTTCACCTCCCACTTCCTCCACGAGCAACTGACCTCCAACCCCGAGTACGTCATGCGCTTCGCCGACCGCTTCTACCTACGCCACTACAACGACGGCCTCCTCACCGAGGAAAACGCCAAGGCCCGCATCACCTTCCGGGCCAACCAAATCGACAAGGCCATCATCGCCGAGTCCGCAAGATGGGGCGACACTAAATCTGCCACTCCAAAGAACCACAACGACTGGGTCAACAACGTCAACGCCGTGTACAATTGGATGAAGGGCCGCAACGCCGTAGTCCTCGACCAAGTCAGGACCACCCGCCTCAACGCCTCCTCTCCCTTCTGGTACCCGAGCATAGACCCGCCCGGGTTCACCCAGCACGGCGGGCAAGTCGGCTCCGCCTTCCGCCTCACCATGACCAACCCCAACGCCACCCCCGTCACCATCCACTACACCGTGGACGGCTCCGACCCGCGCCTCATCGGCGGAGGCCTCTCACCCACCGCCAAAGTAGCCCAACCCGGCGGTCTGGAAAGCACCCTCCTGCTCGACGCGGGCGCCGCCGCCAAAGCCATCGTCCCCACCAACAACTCGCTCGGCTCCGCCTGGATCCAACCGGGTTTCGACGATTCCTCCTGGCTCTCCGGCCCCTCCGGCATGGGCTTCGACACCGCCTCCACCTACCGCTCCCTCTTCGGCATAGACCTCATGAGCCCCATGAGAAGCAAGAACTCCTCCGCCTACTGCCGCATTCCCTTCACCGTCACCGGGGCCTCCTCCTTCACCCACCTCACACTCAAGATGAAGTACGACGACGGCTTCGTCGCCTACCTCAACGGCCAACAGGTCGCCTCCGCCAACGCCCCCTCCAACCCCGCTTGGAATTCAAGAGCCACCTCCGGCCACTCCGATTCCGCCGCCGTTCAATACCTCTCCTTCGACCTTTCCCCCCACCTCGCCCACCTCCGGGAAGGCGCCAACGTGCTGGCCGTGCATGGGCTGAACGTCTCCAACGGCAGTTCCGACTTCCTCATCGTCCCGCGACTCGAAGCCGCCAAGGTGACCTCGGGCACGCAAATCTCCCTGCCCAACCCGCTCACCACCGTCAAGGCCCGGGCCCGTACGGGAGCGGGCGAATGGAGCGCCCTGCACGAGGCCACCTTCCAAGTGGACGTGGTCCCCGCCTCCCACGAGAACCTCGTCGTCTCCGAAATCATGTACGCCCCCGCCGGAACGGGCGGCTCCGAATACGTGGAAATGCGCAACGTCGGCTCCCTCCGGATAGACCTCACGGGCGTAACAATCGGCGGAGCCTTCGACGACTTCACCTTCGGCCCCCTCACCCTCGCCCGCGGTGAGAGCGCCGTAGTGGTTCAAGACCTCGCCGCCTTCCAAGCCCGCTACATAGACGCCTCCTCACCCTACCACGCCCCCGGCCTCACGGTCGCCGGCCAATGGCCCGGCGGCAAGCTGAACAACGGCGGCGAAACCCTCAAGCTCACCGACGCCAAGGGTGCCGAAATCCTCACCTTCCGCTACGACAACGGAGGCGACTGGCCGGGCCGGGCGGACGGACGCGGCAGTTCCCTCGTCCTGCCGAAACCTTCCGCCCTCGCTGGGAAAACGCCCGCCGAACGAAACGCCTACCTGGCCGACGGCGACAACTGGAAGTCCTCGCCCGGCTTCCACGGAAGCCCCGGAGCGGCCGAACCCGCCGACGCCTTCGAGCAACTGCCCTCCGTCCTCATCAGCGAAATCCTGGCCCACACCGACCCCCCCCTCCTCGACGCCATCGAACTCCACAACCCCGGGGCCCAAGCCGCGGACGTGAGCGGCTGGCGCCTGACGGAGAAAAGCTCCACCCTGACCGGTTTCCGCATTCCTGACGGCACCATAATCCCCCCCGGCGGCTACCTCGTCTTTGACGAGCGGGACTTCAACCCCAACGGCCTCTGGAACCCCAACCCCGGAACACGCGGGCCCAACGAGTTCGCCCTCAGCGGAGCCAAGGGCGGCAGTCTCCGGCTCATCCGGGCGGACGCCGCCGGCAACCTGCTCGCCTTCGTGGACAAAGTGGACTTCGACGCCACCTTCAACGGCGTCTCCCTCGGACGCTGGCCGAACGGAATCGCGGGAGACCTCCACCCCATGAAGCAACGCTCCCTCTTCGACGAGTCCACCGGGGCCTATCCTCCCGTCAAGCAACCGGGGCCGAACAAGGGACCGAAGGCCGGACAAATCATCCTGAGCGAAATCATGTTCGACCCCGCCGGCGGAAACCCCGACCTCGAGTACCTCGAACTTTACAACGCGGGCGACTCCCCCGTTCCCCTCGACGGCTGGAAGCTGGACAAGGGCGTGAGCTTCGACTTCCCGCCCGGCTCCCTGCTCAAACCCGGACAGTCCCTCGTCGTCGTCGGCTTCGACCTCAACGCCAACGACAAGCTGGCCGCCTTCCGAGCCGCCTACAACGTCGGGCCCAAAGTCCCCATCCTCGGCGGCTGGAAGGGCAACCTCAACAACGGAGGCGAAACCATCGCTCTCCTCCGTCCCGACACCCCGCCGCCCGACGACCCCACCCACGTCCCCATGGTGGTGGAGGAAGCCGTCACCTACTCGAACGCTCCCCCATGGCCCGCGGACAGCAACGGCACCTCCCTCGTCAGAAAGAAGAAGGACGTTTGGTCCAACGACCCCTCCGGCTGGGAACGCTCCACCGGAACGCCCTCGCCCGGCCCCTCTCCCTCCCTCAACTCGCCCCCCGTCTTCACTCATCCTGCCCTGCCCGCCACCCTCCCCGCCGGAGCCACCCTGCGGGCCCGCGTCACCGCCTCGGACCCGGACGGCAACGCCCTCACCTTCTCCGCCCCCTCCCTCCCCTTCTGGCTCACCCTCCGGGACGACGCCAACGGCTCCGCCCTCCTTTACGGTTCTCCGCCACCCTACGCCATCGGCCAGCAAACCGTATCCATCCAAACCTCCGACGGCATCGCCCCTCCCGTCACTCAAGACCACCTCCTCACCGTGGAAGACAAGACCCCGCCGATCCTCACCCTGCGGGGAGATTCCAACCTCACCCTAGAGGCGGGCTCTACCTATGCGGACGCGGGCGTCATCGCCGCCGACTCGACCGACGGAGACCTCTCCGCCTTCGTACGCCTCACCGGTTCCGTCAACCCCAACCTGCCCGGAACCTACCTCCTGCGCTACGAAGTTTCCGACAAGGCGGGCAACGCCGCCGCCACTGCCACCCGAACCGTCAAGGTCGCCGACACCCGCCCGCCCGTCATCTACCTGCGCGGCGAAGCCAACGCCACCCACGAGGCCGCCATCCCCTTCACCGACCCGGAAGCATACGCCCTCGATTCACTCGACGGCAACCTCACCAACCTCACCGTCACGGGCTCCGTGAACGTAAACCTGCCCGGGACGCACACCCTCTCCTACGACGTCTCCGACCAAGCCGGCAACGCCGCCGCCACCGTCACGCGAAACGTCACCGTGGCGGACACCACCCCGCCCGTACTCTCCCTGCTCGGCTCCCCCTCCGTCCAACACAAGCAAGGAACCGCTTTCACCGACCCCGGAGCTTCCGCCACCGACAGCTTGGACGGAAACCTCACCTCCTCCATCCGGGTCACCGGCTCCGTCCAAACCGGCGTCGTCGGGAATTACACCCTTCACTACGACGTCTCCGACCAAGCGGGGAACGCCGCCCCGCGCATCACCCGCACCGTCACCGTGGTGGAGAAACTGCCGCCCGTCCTCACCTTATTCGGCCCCGCCTCCGTCTCCATCGACGAAGGCCAAGCCTACCTCGAACCGGGCTACTCCGCCACTGACGCCACGGACGGAAACCTCACCGTCTCCGTCGTCGTGGGCGGCTCCGTGAACGCCTCCCAACCCGGATCCTACCTCCTCACATACGACGTCACCAACTCCGAAGGCACGCCCGCCTCGCGCCTCACCCGCACCGTAATCGTGCGGGACGTCACGCCCCCCGCCCTCGCCCTGCTCGGACCCGCCACCCTCTTTCACGAAGCCGCCACCCCCTACGCGGACCCCGGCGCTACCGCCACCGATAACGCCGACGGCGACCTTTCCTCCTCCGTCCAAGTCTCCGGCTCCGTCAATCCCCGCGCACTCGGGCCTCAGCTCCTGCACTATGATGTCTCCGACCAAGCCGGCAACGCCGCCGGGCGCCTCACCCGCTCCGTCTCCGTACGGGACACCACCGCCCCCACCGTAACCCTGCGCGGCGAAGCAAACGCCACACACGAAGCCGCCACCCCCTACGCAGACCCCGGCGCCACCGCCCTCGATTCCTTGGCCGGAGACCTAACCGCCACCCTCGCCCTCACGGGGGAAGTCAACGCCACCAAGCCCGGAACCTATCTCCTCACCTACTCCGTAAAGGACGCCTCGGACAACCTCGGCTCCGCCACACGACAAGTACGCGTAATCGACACCACGCCACCCCTGCTCACCCTCCTTGGCGAAGCCAACGCCACCATCGAAGCCGGCTACGACGAATCCATTCTGGAAACGCGGGCCACCGCCTTCGACGCCCTCGACGGCTCCCTCTCCTCCGCCATCGTCCGCTCGGGCACCGTGGACTACAAGACCCAAGGAGACTATGTCCTCCGCTACGACGTGTCCGACCAAGCGGGCAACGCCGCCGCCACCAAAATCCGCAACGTCCGCGTGCGGGATACTCGCCCTCCAACCCTCTCTCTGCTGGGGTCCGCCTTCCTCAACATTCGGCCCAAGACGCTTTGGAACGACACTGGAGCGCGAGCCTTCGACCTCGCCGACGGAGACCTCTCCGCCTCCGTAAACGTACAAGGGTCTGTAGACGTGAACCAAATCGGCAAGTACCTCCTCACCTACTCCGTCTCCGACAAGGCGGGCAACGCCGCCGCCGTCACCCGTGAGGTCTCCGTCCTCAGCGATCAACCGCCAGTCCTCACCCTCCTCGGCCCTTCCTCCGTCCACCTGGACCAAGGCACACTCTTCCACGACCCCGGCGTACGTGCACACGACCCCTTCGACGGCAACCTCACCAACCTCGTCAGAGCCTACGACAACCTGGACGTAAACGTCCCCGGTTCCCACACAATCACCTATGTCGTAACCAACGCCTCGGGGCTCTCCGCCGAGGAAGTCGTCCGTACCATCGTCGTGCGAGACCTCAACGACGCCCCCTCCACCAACGGCGTCGACACCTACCTCTCCGACATCCCCATGGCCCCCAACGGCCAGTCCGAAAACTCTGGAAACGTCGTTTCCTCCCTCGTCGAAGGCATCTCCGATCTCGACTCCAACGCCCGCCTGGGAATAGCCCTGATGGGTAGGGACGCCGCCGACGGCGTCTGGGAATTCTCTCTCGACAGTGGCAAAACCTTCGGAAGCACAGACAACCTCTCCGACGCAAATGCCCTGCTCCTGCGGGCGGACGATCCGCTCACCCTACTCCGCTTCCGCCCCGCTTCCACCTTCCACGGCAAGGCCTCCGTCACCTTCCGGGCGTGGGACCAAACGGTAGGCGCCAATGGAAACCGCCACGACATCACCACTACGGGCGGACGCTCAGCCTTCAGCGCGGACTCGGCCAAAATCACGGTGAACGTCGTTCCGCGCTCGGACGCTCCCTTCTTCGTCACCAAGCCCAACATCTTCGCCACCGCCACGAATGCCTACGCCTACGAGATTAAAGCCCGCGACCCAAACGGGGACAAACTCGCCCTCCAAGCTGTCGCCAAGCCCGCGTGGCTCGCCCTCGTCACCCGAGCGGACGGCTCCGCCACCCTTTCCGGCACGCCTGGAGCCCAAGACGTAGGACCACACGCCGTCATCCTCAAGGTCACCGACTCCACGGGAAAATTCGCAGAGCAAAGCTTCGCCGTCGCCGTCGCCTCCGGCAAGACCTTCGACCTCCATCCCGGTTGGCGCACCCTCAATTGGTTCGGCGACTTCTACCTCGCCTCCAACGGGTGGCTCCATCACTCGCACCACGGTTGGCTCCGCCCCTTCGAGAAACCAGGCGGAAAAGACGGGGTATGGTTCTGGTCCGAAACTCTGGGCTGGATCTGGACGCGGGAAGACGCCTACCCCTTCCTTTTCCTTCGAAGTCGACAACGAACCCCCGAAGACGCTCCCCGTTACGACGATATGGGATCCGCCTACGCCTGGTTCTACTACAAACCGGGCTCCAAGCACCCATGCCTGTTCTACGACTACGAAACTTCCTCCTGGCTGACCGAAGACCAATTTCCTCCCATTCCCATTGCCGCAAACCTCAGCAACCCGCTGGCCGGCCGAGTCTCGGGAACTGGAAGCTACGGGCGCGGAGACCGAGTCACCCTCACCGCCCAAGCTAACCCGGGCTACGAGTTCCTGGGCTGGAACGAATTGCCCGCGGACGCTTCGCCCAACGCCTCCTCCCCATCTGTCTCCTTCACCGCCACCAAGCAAACCGTCCTCACCGCCCGTTTCCGCAAGCTTACGGACGAGGAAATCATCAAGGGCGTTTTCGACTAAGGACGCATCGTCCTCTCCTCGCAACTGCCTGCCTTACGGCCCATCTTCCCTTGACGGCGAATCTCTCGAACTTAGGCTGATTGAAATCATGGCGAAACCAAGTGGTATGTGCCCAGGGCCGATGCCTCGGCGGAGTTTTCTCCAAATTGGCGGAGCGACCGCGGGCAGTCTGGGCCTAAGCAGCCTGCTCCGAGCCCGCGAGCTGTCCACCCCGGCCGGCCTCCCGCAAAAGGATACTTCCGTAATCTTCGTCTGGTTGCCCGGCGGTCCTCCCCACATGGAGACCTACGACATGAAGCCGGACGCCCCCGACACCCACCGCGGGGAATTCTCGCCCATCCGCACGAACGTGCCCGGCATGGAGGTCTGCGAACTGCTTCCCCTCCACGCCAAGTGCGCGGATAAATACACCCTCGTTCGTTCCGTCCACCACACCTTCGCCGACCACGGCGGCGGCCACAAGCGCTTCCTCACTGGGCGAGCCCCCAAGGAACCCACGGGCTTCGTCAACGACACCCCCTGCGTCGGCTCCATGGCCTTCAAGGCATTGGAAGGCAAGCGGGACACCCGGGGCATGCCCGGCTACGTGGTCCTCGGCACCGGACGCGTCAACAACCTCGACACCTTCAGCTTCGGCTCCGCCTACCTCGGAACGGAAACCCATCCCTTCCGCATCTCCGCCGACCCGAGCAAGGAAGATTTCGAAGTCGAGAACGTCCACCTCGATGCCTCCCTCGCCAATCGTCTCGAAGACCGGGCCTCCCTTCTCGGTTCCATGGACAAGCTTCGACGCGAGGTGGAAGCTGGGGGCCTCATGCAAAGCATGGACGTATTCAACCGCCGGGCTCTCGAAATGATGACTTCGACGAGCGTCCGCGAAGCCTTCGACCTCTCCAAAGAATCTGTGCGTACGCGCGAGCGCTTCGGCTCCCACAACTGGGGCACGCGGGCCCTGCTCGCCCGCCGTCTCGTGGAAGCCGGAGCCAACTGGGTCACGGTAGTGATGGAAAACCCCTTCGGCGACACGGGTGTCCCATGGATTGACGAAGGCACCTACAACTGGGACAGCCACGCAGTGAACGCCCACATTTTCAAGGACGCCCAAGTGCGGCTCCCAATCTACGACAAGGTCATCACCGCCATGGTCGAAGACCTCTACGAACGCGGTCTGGACAAGAAGGTGCTGCTCGTCGTCACGGGCGAATTCGGCCGCACTCCGCGTATTAATGTGCGCAAAGGCAGCAAGACCAAGGTAGACCAACCTGGTCGTGACCACTGGCCCCGGGCCATGAGCCTACTCACGGCCGGCGGCGGGATGAGGACTGGACAGGTCGTCGGCGCAACCAACAGTAAGGGAGAGGAACCAGTCGAACGTCCCCTTTCACCCAACGATCTCTGGGCCACCGTCTACCAACACCTCGGCATCGACTACAACCTCTCCTTCCCTGACCACTCTGGCCGCCCTATGCCGATACTCCCCCACGGCTCCCCCATAGAGGAACTCAACCCCGTCACCTGAGAGGCAGCCTATATCTCTACCCTTGCTTCGCTCCCGGAAGTTTCCTTCCCTTGGCAAGGTGAACTTCCTTCGGCTTGTTCTCCTTCTTTCGTTTGCCCCCGTGCCTTTCCTCGGTTCGGCGACGGACGGCCCGCGTATCGTTTTCCTGCTGGCCGAACGCGAGTACCGAACGAACGAAACGGTTCCCGCCTTTTTCGAGCAGGAATTGAAGCCACTCGGCTTTCGAGCGACCTATGTGACGGCACCGTCAGAGGGGGGTAAGCGCAACGACTTGGCGGGGCTCGAGGACGCTCTCGCGAAGGCGAACCTGCTCTTCGTCAGCGTCCGAAGACGAGCCCCAACTCTTTCGCAGGGGAAGGCCCTGCAGCGCTGGGTGGCGGCGGGCAAGCCGGTGGTGGGAATACGCACTGCCAGCCATGCCTTTCACCTTCGGGGCAAGTCGGCGCCGAAGGGTCACGCCCTTTGGGAGAGCTGGGACGCCGAAGTCATAGGCGGGAACTACATCGGGCATCACGGAGCAAACAAGAAGACTTGGTTCCGCTTCGAGCACACTGTTAAGAGACACCCCGTCTTGTCGGGCTTGCGGGCGACGGAGGAAATCCCTTCGGGCGGCTCCCTCTACAAGGTGCTTCCCTTGGCCGAAAGAGCGCAAGTCCTAGCCGTCGGTCGAGCCGAAGACGTGGAGCAAGCCCAACCCGTCGCATGGACCCACGCCCCCGCCTCGGGAAACCAGGTCTTTTACACTTCCCTCGGCCATGTGGAGGATTTCCGCTCGCCCGCCTTTCGCCGCCTTCTCTTAAACGGCATACACTGGTCCTTGGGCCTCAAGCCACCCTAACGGCTACGACGCGAACGCCTGCAACAGTAGCCCGACCGCAGCTGTTCTCTCCCGAATTGAACGCGGCCCGGGGAATGCCCTTGAAACCTCGCACAAGGGGAAACAAGGTACGGGCCTATATCTTTCCCTTCATGAAACCTTTCGCCTTCGCATCGCCCGCGCCTCTCGTCGCGTTCGTTGCGTTAATCGGAACGCCACTTACTGCCACCTTGGCGAACTCCGCTCCGGAGAAGCTCTTCGGCCCCGCCGACGAAGCCTATGCCGCAGGCGAATTCGACAAAGCCGAAACCCTTCTCCGAGACGTAACGGCCTCTCGGCCCGGCGACTACGCCTTCGCCGCCCACGCCCTGCACCGGCTCTGCCTCGGCGAATACCTGAAGCTCATTGACTCGGATTGGCCCGAAACCGACTTTCCGCTCGTTCTACGAACCAAACCCGGAGACGATTTCAGCATCGTTTGGAAGAAGCTTTCCGAACACCTCGAAGAGGCCTTGCTTGAGGTTGGAAAATACGCCGCAGAAGGCGAAAACTACGGCATCCCTCCTCCAAAAATTCTGGAGTGCTTGTGGCGCCGACGAACGGACTACCCGCTGACTCCCCTGGAGAACGTCTCCACCACCGCCGCCAAACGTATCCTTACCCTGCGCGATCTGGGACATCTGGAAGCGAGCGAATCCGCCGTCATCGACGCATCCATCCTGCTCTTCTTTCTACACAAGCATGGGAAACGGCATTTGGAGGCGTCAAAGATTCTGGACGACCTCGTGACAGCCAAGAACGGGGACATAGATTGGTTGCTGGCCCGGGCTAGGTTTCACGCCAATATACGTTCCTCTCGAGCAGACGCCCTCTTGCGCGAACTATTCGCCGTGCTCGAACACCCCGTCCGGAGCACCGACCCGAAGTTGGCCAAGGCGGCCCGCCGGGCGGAAGAATTGGACGACCCCGCGAAACAATTCGGCACCGCCACTCCAATGCCCGCCGGACGCGGCTGGGTAGGGCAAATGATCCCCGACCCCGTTAGGCGCCTCGGCGAGCAATTAGGTGCGGGCTTGATAAACGGTTTAGAGGAAGCCGTTCACCTCCGGATACAGGACTCTCTCGGCGGCGAACAGGAACGCATCCTCATGAAGAGACGGGACGGAACGGGCTCAGCCATGGCATGGAACGTCATCGATTACGAGCTGAAGAAATTGAACCCCGACGCGCTCGGCGCCTTGAACCAGCTGCAGGAGGAGCATTGCCGGGCCTACCTTCGCAACAAGAACTCCGCTGGCCTTTCCTCCAAGGAGCAACTTGCCCTGTTCAGGAAGTTCCCCTGGGCCCCCTCTGCTCACTTGGCCTTGCTGGAGTTCGCCCGCAAGGAACTGATGGCCGGAAAAGAACAGTCCGCTCACGCCGCCTACCGGGACCTTCTCGACCATGCGGCCGACGAGTCCTTGTTAAAGAAAGCCCGCGTCGGCCTCTGGCTGGCCTTGGCCCAAAGCGAAGAATTCGAGAAGCTGGAAGAGGAAATCGCTCTAGCGGAGGAGTCCGAATCATTCCCTTGGATGAACGAGGAAAAAACTGTGCGGGGCCTTGCGGCCCGCCTGTTGCGCGGTGCCCCCCCCCAACTAGAACAAACGGGCCCTCTCCTCGCCGACCTGCGCCCACGAATCCTCAAGCTGCCGGCAAGAAGCCTCTGGCCTCCGATGAAGCACCGCACTTCCTCCGGCTTGGAGTTCGTGGAGTTGCAGAAGGTGGGCTCGGAGGTGCTGGCCAGCACAAGAAACATGCTCGCATGGTATCCCTACGACGGCAACGGTTCCCCCTCCCGCACCCTCTACGGAAACGCACCAAGCAACCCTTCGATTGGGCGCCCCGGCCCGTTTCGGCCTCTCGTCCACGAGGGCCTTCTTTACCTGCGCTGGGGCTACGAGGCGGACCCGAAACGCTTCGTGGCCATTGACGCCGAGACGCACTCCGTCCTTTGGAGCATTGACGCTACTGGCCCTGCCGACGCTCGGCGAAAAATCCCCTTGGGCAATCCCGTTCGGGCGGGCGGTTGCCTGTACCTCGCCTCGGGTTGGGACAAAGCATCAACCCGCGGAGGCTACAACTTCCGGCTGACCTGCGTAAGCCCCTCAGGCGAGGTTCATTGGAACGCCGACCTGCCCGTACGCCGGCAAGGCATCCACGCCCACAACAACTCCTTCGAGGCCCTTTTCGGGGACTGCCTCACCGTCTCCGAGGGGAAACTGTATTGCTCCCCCGGTACGGGCTTCCTCGCCCGTTTCGACGCCCGGGACGGTAAGCTCGAATGGTTCTCGGAATACGAGTCCATGAGCCGCGACGCCCTGCAGGAAGATGTTCAAGGGAACGCGCCCCTATTGGTAGGGAACGTCGTGGTGGGCCTGCCCCGCGACACCAACGCCGTGGTAGCTCTGGACAAGGAAACGGGAAGCGTCCTCTGGCGTTCGTCCGAGTTGTCTCCCCGTAGGGTCGTTGGTAGCCGGAACGGCATTGTCCTGCTCCAGGGCGAATCGACTTTGGCGGGTTTAGAACTCCTAACCGGAAGAATCATCTGGAACCTCCGTTTGCCTAGTGACGCCCCCAAGCACGTCACCTTGCAGGGTGACTCCCTTTACTGGATGGACGGCGCCGTCGGACGTCGCTACGATGCAGTCACGGGCATCGAGCGCGAAACGCTTCCCTTGCCGAAAACCACCAGCGAAATCCGCAATGCCAAGGTTTTCGGGAAAGACCTCTACCTCATAACCGACGAACCCGAAACGGAACGGGACAACCCCTTCGCCCGACAAGCCCCCGGTAACGCCCTCTGGGAAATTCGGGCCGAGAATCCACGCGTTCACCACCCCGGTTCCAACGACAACGACCCCGGAGCCCTGCTCGTCCACCAAGACGAAACCCTGCACTGCCTTCAATCCGACGGCTCCATTCGCTGGCAACGCTTTCTTTTCCCCGGACCAGCTCAAGTTCACTTCATCCCCGGCAAATGCGTGCTCCTTTTCAACCAAGGAAAGACCGACCTCCACCTCCGGGCCCTGGACCTCCGCAACGGAAACGTTGCCTGGAAGCTGAACCTCCCGCGCCTCCGAGCTGGTCACGGCGCCACCTACTTTCTCGAAGGCTCGCGACTAGTCGGACGAGACAACTCCGACGCCTTCCTTCTAGTAGATCTGGAACGAGGCGAAGTCACCCGACGCACCCGCATCGCCCGACGCAACGGCACGGCCAAAGCCGGCATTGCCGAGGACAAAATCCAAATCCTCATCGCCGCCTACTCCAAGCAGCTGTACTGGCTCCGCTGGGACGTCAACTCCGGCAAGCTTACGGGCGCCGACCAAATCGTCACCGGCGCCCACGGTGACACAAACCAGCCTTTTGACGACGTCGTACATATCGAAGCCAAGTTCGGAAAACATGCCTGCTACTTCGTCTGCAGCCAAGGCGGGATCCATTCCTCCTACCACGCCAACTACGCCGACGGCCGCGTCACCCTCCTTCGCTCCAATTCCCGCGAACTCAAATTCGAAGCCCCCTACCTCCTCACACAGGAAGGAGACGTAGGCAACCAACGGCACCGCTGGAGCGTCCACCGCGAAGACCAACCCAGCTTCTCGCACGCCTTGGAACTCGACCACGACTGGCAAAGGCGCTCCACCTTCGTGAACGGACGGCTCCTCGAAACCATCCCCCCACGCAACCAACAACCGCCCCGCCTGCGCATACACGACCTCGGGAGCAAAAAAATTGTAGTGGACCACGCCGCCGAAGGAGCAGAAAGGATAAACGCCAT